>NZ_JBHZDH010000015.1:0-34096 GCF_042755925.1 Lysinibacillus sp. NPDC059133
GGAAATAAGTTAAAGCCTCCGGCGGATGTCACGGAATCGGAAAGGAGTTCTTTGTGCAAGCACAAAGCCGATTCCAGACACAATTATGCCGAGGCATAATTGATTTTTTTCCATTATTATTGATATCCAATCCAACTTTGTACTCCATGTGAAGGGCAACTTCACATGGATTTTTTTATCTTAATGACCAAAAAAGGCTTGTGTCTGGTAGACACAAGCCCGCTCTAATAATTATTGATAAATCTGACTGCCTGCCTTTTTAAATTCCTTCGCCTTCTCCTGCATACCTTGGTGAATCGCTTCAGTCGTATTTAAGTCTTTTTCTTTTGCATAAGTACGAATATCCTGTGAGATTCTCATACTACAAAACTTAGGTCCACACATTGAACAGAAGTGCGCAGTTTTTGCCCCTTCTGCAGGCAATGTTTCATCATGGTATTCGACTGCACGCTCTGGATCTAACGAAAGATTGAATTGATCGCGCCAGCGGAATTCAAATCGCGCCTTAGATAGTGCATCGTCACGCTTCTGTGCTCCCGGATGCCCTTTCGCTAAATCTGCAGCGTGTGCAGCAATTTTATACGTAATAACCCCTACGCGAACATCCTCACGATTGGGTAAGCCGAGATGCTCTTTAGGCGTCACATAACATAGCATTGCCGTACCATACCAACCGATCATCGCAGCACCGATGGCCGATGTAATATGGTCATAGCCAGGAGCAATATCTGTTGTCAGTGGCCCTAAAGTATAGAAAGGAGCTTCCTTACACACCTCTAACTGTTTGTCCATATTTTCTTTAATAAGATGCATCGGCACATGCCCTGGTCCTTCTACCATCACTTGTACATCATGCTCCCAGGCAATTTGCGTTAATTCCCCTAGCGTTTCCAGCTCCGCAAACTGAGCCTCATCATTTGCATCTGCAATAGAACCCGGACGTAAACCATCACCTAAAGAGAAAGCAACATCATAGGCTTTCATAATTTCACAGATTTCTTCAAAATGAGTATATAAGAAGCTCTCTTGATGGTGATATAAACACCACTGCGCCATAATCGAGCCTCCTCGAGACACTATGCCTGTTACACGATTAGCCGTTAATGGCACATAGCGTAGTAATACCCCTGCATGAATCGTGAAGTAATCAACACCTTGCTCTGCCTGTTCGATTAACGTATCACGATACACTTCCCACGTTAAATCCTCTGCCACACCATTTACTTTTTCTAGCGCTTGATAAATCGGCACCGTTCCTACTGGCACCGCGGCATTACGGATAATCCATTCACGTGTCGTATGAATATGCTTACCAGTAGATAAATCCATAATGTTATCAGCACCCCAGCGTGTAGCCCACGTCATTTTTTCTACCTCTTCTGCAATAGAGGATGACACCGCTGAATTGCCAATATTGGCGTTAATTTTTACGTGGAAGTTACGTCCAATAATCATCGGCTCTGCCTCAGGGTGATTAATATTAGATGGCAAAATAGCACGTCCTGCCGCGATCTCTGAGCGCACAAATTCTGGGTCCATATTTTCGCGTATCGCTACAAATTCCATTTCTGGAGTAATAATTCCCTTTCGTGCATAGTGAAGCTGTGTTACATTTTTACCTTTCTTCGCGCGTAAAGGCTTTCTAGATAATTCCGGAAAAACATTTTCATTCATTCGCGGATCATCAGCTTTACGGAATCCATTATCTTCTGGCTTGATAGTACGACCTTCGTATTCTTCAACGTCACCGCGTTCTTTGATCCATGCACTACATAAAGCTGGCAATCCTTTCGTAATATCCACCTTATACGCAGGATCAGTGTACGGGCCACTCGTATCATAAACACGTACTGGCGCGTTTTCTTCTTCACCAAAGCTTCCTGTCGTTGGACTTAGAGCAATCTCACGCATTGCCACTAAAATATCTGGTCGAGAACCTTCTACGTAAACTTTTTTACTTCCTTCAAAACTAGACATAATCGTAATATTCTTGTCGCTAACTTTTGTCATAAACTACTTCGCTCCCTTTTACATTTATACAAGGACCGAATCTAGCTCACCCCACAAAAACAAAAAGCCGAATCCAAAAAAAATTGGATCCGGCTAAGAATGTAAAGGTATATTATTGCAAATAACATAGAGTGCAATAATGGTTAACTTTCCCACGCTGGTATGAGCCAGATCAGGTCCAAAGGGTCAAGAAACCTCTAAGCGTTTCCCTCTCAGCCTGACTCATCAGACTCCCCTAGTTAGTACTTATTAAGTTTGATGCTAGTGTAGCAGATATTGCTAATAGATGGAAGCTTCATTTGATTATTTTTGGTACATTCATCAAGAATCAGCGTCAGATTAGACTTTGGAGCGTATGCGAAGCAGCTCATCGGACGACCCCAGAAGCTTTGCTCTGTGCGAAAGCGAAGCGTCAGCAACAAATGTTTTATCTGTGCAAAAGCGAAGCGGCAGCAACAAAGCGCACAGCCGGAACGGAATTCAACTTCACGTTATTCGATGCATTCATATACTTTGAAGATTTATCGGAACAAAATCTCATTTTATCGGAACAATTTTAACTTTTATCGGAATATTATCTTGTTTTATCGGAACAATTTTAACATTTATCAGAACAATTTCAGTTTTTATCAACTATGGGCAATCAAATGAGCTCCTAGCCGTTAGGTAAACAACAGTTCCGCTACATAAATGACAATCGTCACTGTAATACAGCTCACAATCGTTGAAAATAATACTGTTTGTGCAGCAGTTGCCGATTCTACGTCATATTCTAATGCCAGACTAGAGCTATTTCGCGAAGTCGGGAACGAACTAGCTATAAAAAGGGATTGTGCCACGACACCGTCAAGACCAAGCGCAAAAATGATAAGCAAAGCTACGGCTGGCCCTATGATTAGTCGTGTAAAACAGCTAATGTATACCATCTTATTGAACATGGATTTTATTTCAAGCTGTGATAGTTGTGCCCCTAAAGTTATTAATGCTACAGCGATAAAGCCATCTGCCACATGGTCTATCGGAATTTTTACGAACTGCGGAATAGGAATATTAAAATAATTCATAGTAACGCCAATAATAAGTGCATGAATAATAGGCATTTTGAGGAAGTCCTTCAAAATTGACATGCCTGATTTTGTTGAAGAAATTAAATTGTACAAGCCGTAAGTATACGTCGTCATATTTTGAAAAATAACGAGAATAACCTGAATCGCTACCCCAATTGGCTGGGTCACGAAAATCATTTGCGCAACTGGAATACCGTAGTTGCCTGAATTAATGAGGACAACGCTATTTTTAAACACCGCAGCCTCTGTTTTTACTAAACCGAGCCCCTTTGTTAGAAAGTGACTAAGCATCATTTGGCTTCCAATAAAGAGTAGAATAAAAAACGCAACTTCCCCAAGCACAGACAGCTCAATACTCGTTTCATATAAATTCACAAAAACAGCTGCTGGCATAAAGCAATATGTAATAAGTTGAGATAGCGCCTTTAAATTAAAACGAAATTTCCTTTGTAAAACTGCGCCAAGTACTAGAAGCACTAAAATCGGAGCTACAATTTGAAAGAAAATCATGCCGAGATACATCATAGCGATGTCCCCCTTTCCTCTCCTATAGTAGTGCTGTTTGTATGCTTGGTCAATGTACCTCACCGTTAACTCATCACTCATAATAAGGTATTTTTTCTGACCACACGAAACTCATTAGGTGTCTTTAATATCGTTAAAATTAAATAGTAAAGGTAATCCTTTTGAATATTGTGGAGCTTTAAATAAGGGTGATTTCCGTCCCAAGCCATCCAGTTTTGCACAAAAAATCTGCCACCCCGCTTTTAGATTTACTGAGATAATTTAGGTTTTTTTCATACCGAAAGAGGGACTATGACTTTATGTAATAAATAGTAAATTACAAACCAACGGTACTAAATAAGGTAAATATATGATATATTACCCAATAAATACAATGATCGGGGTGACTAAAATGAAGAATAAAGTATTAACTACTTTTATGGCTACTGCTATTACAGCAACCTTAGTGCTGCCAGTGTCAACTGCAAATGCCGCTTCTAATGATTCATCTTTAAACCACTCAATTCACATGGATGGGCAGGTAGCTGCAGCCAAAGCAAAGGGGCAAAGTGTGACCATTACCAATATTACTAATGATAAAGTACGTACATCCATTGGCCAATTTAACATTAGTAAGTCATTAAAGCCCCTCTTAAAAGCATCTAATAATGCTGCGTTGGCAAATGCTGAAGCTACTATAGTCGTAAAGAACGGGGAAATTACAAGTATTTCATCGCTAACACTAACTAAAGCTGGAACAAAAAATAAAGCGGTAGATTTTGATGGCGGTGATGCGCAAATTGATGGAAGCCTAACTGTAAATGCTGATTATGTAAAAGTTCAAAATGTCACTATTAAAGATGAGCTTATTGTCACTAATCGTGTGAAGAAGGCCATTACAATCGATGACGTTACTATTGGGGATACAATTACTTTTAGACCTTTATTGACTAAAAATAGTAATTGGTTAAATGCTTCTCTAAAAGATATTAAATCTCCAAACATTAACTTAAAGCGCACTAAAGTAAGTGTGACTTCTGACAAAACTATTTCGAAAGTTGAGGTAGTTGGTAAAGTTACTGCATTTGAAGTAACGGCCAATGTTGATAAACTTATTATCGATGTTGAGAAAGATTTCAGCCTTTACGGCAAAGGTAAAATTGAGCAAGTGGTTGTCAAGCATGGGGCAAAGGTGGCGTTAAATTCAGGGCACCTAATTAACAAAGTGCAGGTGGATGATAAAAAAGCCTCTGTGGCATTACCAGTTTTGAATAAAACGGAGCTAAGTAATTTAGTAGCTTCACCTCCGTACGTTACAATATCTGCTAATGGGTATGACGTTTCAACAACTGAGAAATGGACAACGCAGGCTGAACGTACAACATTCGAATCTGCCGTAAGTAGCGCAAGAGCAGTAGTTAATAATTCTTACGCTTCTCAGGAACAAGTAAACAATGCTATTACACAGTACAAAACTGCATTAAGCGTTTATCAAGCTGTGCAAAAATATGGAACAAAATATGTCTATGGTGATAAGTCTTCACTACAATCGCTAATCTATTCTGTTCAGTATGTAACGGTTTCTTGGAACAATGGTAATGATATAGCATCATATGTACCTTGGACGACTCAAAGTGAGAAGGACGCTCTATCCTCTATCGTTTCATCTGCTCAGTATGTTGTCAATAATAACTATGCAACACAGTCTGATATCACAAACGCTATTAACAATTTAAACTACGCTATCACCGTTTATAAGAATGCGCAAAAATATGGTACTTATCAAACGAATGCCGATCGATCTGCCCTTATATCACTTATTAACTCTGTTCAGTATGTAACCGTTTCTGTGAATGGCTCTGAATTATCCTCCAATGTAGTTTGGACGACGCAAAGTGAAAAAGATGCTCTAGTTTCTGCTGTTTCATATGCACAAGGTATTGCAAATAATGGCTCCTCGTCTCAGTCAGAGATTTCGTCTGCCTATAATTATTTATATAATGCCATTTCAACCTATAGGAGTAATTATAAATCCGGTGTGAATTCCTGGCATTACGTTGATAAATCTTGGCTAGCATCACTCATTAATTCTGTTCAGTACGTAAAAGTTTCTGCGAATGGAGATGGCTCTGATATCCCCTACTATGAACTATGGACAACAGAAAGAGAAAAACGTAGTCTAGAAAAAGCAGTTCAACACGCTCAATCCGTGGTCAATAACGTCTATGCTTCTGCGTACGACGTGACAGATGCTATTAACAAATTAAACAAGGCCATCGACATCTATAAAGATGCTCAACGTTCAGGTAAACAATAAAAATTGAAAAGGGCTCGGCACAAAGCCAAGTCCTTTTCAAACTCCAAAAAATCAATTATGCCTTGGGAATCGTGACGTCGGCTTCGATAACACCAGTTCTAAAAAAGCAAACAAGCGTCAGTCTCGTTAATACCGAGTAACGCCTAAAGCAATTGTTCGGTGATTAAGTCCGTCATTTCGGCGGTTCTATCCGTTTTACACTACATAACAACAGGCTAGAAAGTTTCTATAGCCTGTTGTTTCTTTTATAAAAGCAATATTGCCTCTGTATAGGTTTTAAAATCACTTAAATGATTCTCAATAATTGCTTGAAGTATATCTAAATCGATAGCTTGATAATCGTGCACAGCAATATTTCGGAACCCAACCATATTCATTATTGTTTTAGCCAATGCATGGTCAATAATTTCATTTTCCTCAAGATACTTGAATGCTTCGCGACTCGTTTTAGGCAAACCAAGCGTTAAATCACTAACAATATGCATTGCCAAATCAATACTAGCTTCACACGCACGTTGAATATTCAAAATGATACTATCCTGTTTCGTAATGTCTTGCAAATTCTCAAGATTATCACAATACACCTCGTAGACACGGTTCACACAGCGTTCGATTGTTGCAATTTTATTTAACTTCTTTCAGCGGGTGTCCAAACATCCGCTGAAAAAGGGGAACTCAGGCTAATACCTTCACATCCTGTGAAAACGCCTGAGTGACCAACATCGTGTTGGCCCAAAGCCTCCGGCGGATGTCACGGAATCAGAAAGGAGTTCTTTGTGCATGCACAAAGCCGATTCCGGACGCAATTATGCCGAGGCATAATTGATAACAACATCATTATTCACCATAGACATTACCCCTCTCTTCAATTGCTTTCAGAATTCCTGCACGTTGTTCATTTAATGTCACATACATTGATAGAGCTTTCATTCGTTCCTTCACAAAGGTGCTTTCATCTTGGCAATCAATGACTCTACCACTCGAAAAAATTTGTGCTGCAAACACTGTATCAATTGATTTCATATCAACTAAATCGACATCCACATTACAAGACTGTGCAATTTCTCCAGCTAACAGAAAACGTTCATAACCTGAGAGCGGTTTATCTGCAAAATATGCAATATCCAAATCACTATCTTCACGTGCCAAACCCTGCGCATAAGAACCAAAAACAATAACAAACGCTGGATTAACAGCCAAGGCTAGCTTTTCAACAACTACCTTCTGCCAGTTTTGTTGCAAATAAAACACCCCCGCTCTTTATTAGATTCATTAAAACAAACTCTCCCCTTCGTATAAGGTTTCTAACCGTCTGTTCCAGGAGTTTATCCATTAGTTGGTAGGTCCTATCCCTCTCTCTTAAAATAGCTACTTGCTTTCTATTCATATTTTTCATAAGTACATAAGACACAAAGTATTTAAAAAATATACAACCAATTTACCTATTCACTTAAAATATACATAAAAAAATCTCGGGATATGATAAAATTGGTTTACCAACATATATTAGGAAATTCCTGTCTAGACACGACTCTTTTCGGCAGGTAAATAATAAACCATTTCACAAGACAATCAAAGGTTTCACTTAGGGTAAAAGCCCTACATTTCACCCATCACACTTATCCAAAACCAAATAGGAGGTTTCCCGTATTATGAAAAACAAAAGAAAATTAGCCTTACTAGCCCTAGTTGCGGTCCCTTCACTAATCTATACTGCACCTACTACGTCAGCATCAGCTGCTAATATTACTGGCCATTCAAAAACTGCTTACATATACGATTATACTTATTACTACAACGCTAACGTTTCGAATGTTGTTCGACTTATTTCAAACATTAATGATACAACAGCTTCGTTCCAAACAAGTTTAGAAGCAGCCAATAAAGCCTACGATGAGTTAACTGAAACGGAAAAACAATATGTTACGAATTATTCTACGTTGTCAAATCATCGTCAGACAAAAGTTGCGTACCGTAAGCTTGCTGACCAAATTGAAGAGAAATTAGCTTCAGTGGAGTCAACTTCTGTTAATTACTACCAAAACGTTATGGAAACGAAGGATTGGTACAATACGTTAAATGCAGCCCAAAAGTCCTTTGTGAGTGCGGAATCACAAAAAATACTGACATCCTATATCACGCCTAATACATCTATCGATAAAGTGGTCAATAAAATTCAATTATTAAACTCTTCTCGCATTACCTTCCATCAAGATGTTGCTGATGCTAGAGCTGAGCTTAATGCACTTCGCAGATTTACATACGTCTATTTACCAGCTGGTATCGAAAAAATGTTATTAGATGCTGAACAGCTTGTTGCGAAGGATAAGGCGGCAGCTAAGGAAGTAGAAAACGCTATTGCAGCTTTATCGCCTAAAACGTCTACTGCTCTAGATGTACAGGCAGCGAAAACAGCCTTCGAGGCTTTAACACCCGTGCAGCAGCAGCTTGTACCAAACGTCTGGACTTTAGTAGATTTTGTTAATGGAAAATATGATTTACCTAAAGGGCACGGGTCAAAAAAGCCAATTTTATCGGATACAGCAGCCGTACCAGGTAAAACTACAGCTATGACTAAAAACAAAAATACCTATACAGCAAAAATAAACGTTGCCGACACGGAAAATACTAAAGATCGCTTCGTTTTAACAACGAAATCCAATATGACTGTTATTATTCCACCACTAGGAACTCTTCTTAATGAGGATACTGGTGTTATGGAAATTAACATTACAAAAAATTCGAATCGTATCACATTCCAGGTAACATTAAATAAAAAACCAGTTGAATTTGAGGCGAATATGGAGATCATTATCAATAATTTGTCACCGAATGCCTCCATCGTTCGTACCAATACCTTTGGCAAACCAGTACCAGCTGATTATACAGTAGAAGGAAATCGTCATTTCATTCAAACAAATACCTCTGCTTCATTCCAAATCCAAGACTGATCTCCAAATAAAGAAAAAATCATGACCCTCTGCCAATTAGCAGAGGGTTTTATGTTTTATTGCTCTGCTATTACTTCTTCAAGATCTCCTCTTATGTTAAAAATTACATAGGCACCTGTAACGAAAACCCACTTTCATTAATACATCATAATAAGGACCTTTTCATAGCATTACATCAAAAACTTTGCCCGCTTTGTATGCTAAACAACTCCCCTTTTTCAACATTTCTTTGTCCAACAAAAATGAGCCATTATTCCCTTCATTAGTACGCTCTTTTATCGCGTTATTTCATAAAATTTTCAGAAAATCATTGACAATTGTCATAAAACAGGGATAATCATTAATAAAGTTTCCTTAGAGAAACAATATGAAGTTCGGGAAATATTATTATAGAGAGGAACAAAAAATTCATATGGAAAAAACATCATTGAAACCACTTTCTGAATGCTCGTTTGGAGATTGCTTTTTAATAAAAGAAATAAACATTAAGGGTCCTTTAAGAAGAAGATTATTGGATTTAGGCTTTGTAAAAGGCGCAGAAATCTCTGTTCTTCGTAAAAGCCCATTAGGAGACCCCGTTGCTTATCGCGTAAGCAATACGACGATTGCGTTACGGAATGATGAGAGCTCTATGATTCTCGGCAAAATTGTTAGGGGGAATACAAAATGAGAGTAAATAGAATAGCTTTAGCAGGTAACCCAAATACCGGTAAAAGTACATTGTTTAATACATTAACAGGATTGAAGCAACATACTGGGAACTGGCCAGGGAAAACGGTTGTTCATGCAGAAGGATCTTTTGAACACAAAGGAGAGCAATATGTACTCGTGGATTTACCCGGGACCTATTCTCTATTTTCCAATTCAGCAGATGAAGAAGTTGCAAGAGACCATATTGTTTTTGACCAACCGGATGCAACGATTGTTGTGCTTGATGCAACATCATTAGAAAGAAATTTAAATCTTGCGCTCCAAGTTTTAGAAATGACTGATAATGCCATCATTTGTATCAATTTAATTGATGAAGCGGAGAAAAAAGGTATCCGAATTGATGAAAAGAGATTAGCTCGTGAACTAGGAGTCCCAGTTGTAAAAATATCGGCAAGAAATAAAAAAGGTATTAATCAGTTGTTGGATACATTAAGTCAACTGGTGAATGGGACAATTGTGACAACTCCGTATCGCATGAAATATTCGAAAGAAATAGAGGAAGCCATTACAAAGATAGAATCGAAATTAGAAGGTTATTTTGATGAAAAATATCCATCGAGATGGGTTGCCCTTCGCTTACTTGATGGTGATGAGGAATTGATCTTAAAACTGCAAAATCATAAGAATAATAAACAGCACGAGGTGAGAACGAATGGAGTCCCAGTCAGTGTTAAATCATAATTCACTTAAGGGCATTTTAGCTGAAGTGAACGAGGTTTCGAATGAGGATATTCGAGATGAAATCGTTAGTGATATTTATACTAAAAGCAAATCTTTATGTAAAAAAGTAGTATCGCAGCAACCTGCAATGTACAGATCTGATAAATTAGATGAAATTTTCACATCCCGCATTTGGGGATTCCCTATTATGCTTATCTTGCTTGGGACTGTCTTTTACATTACTATTGCTGGCGCAAACGTACCATCTGATATGTTAGCTAACTTATTTGGCTATCTAGAGGGGAAGCTAACCATTCTTTTTGAAGCAATGCACGCACCAGAATGGCTACACGGTATTTTAATACTCGGGCTATTTAGAGGTACCGGCTGGGTTATTAGTGTTATGCTACCGCCAATGGCTATATTCTTCCCTATGTTCGCTCTATTAGAAAACTACGGTTACCTACCGCGAGTAGCATTTAATATGGACCGTTTATTTAAACGAGCTGGTGGACACGGGAAGCAGTCATTAACAATGGCAATGGGCTTTGGCTGTAATGCGGCTGCTATTCTGTCAACGAGAATTATAGAATCTCCTCGTGAACGAATGTTAGCCATTTTAACGAACAATTTTGTTCCTTGTAACGGGAGATGGCCAACACTTATTTTATTAGCATCCTTATTTATGGTAACTGGTTTTTCAGGTGCAACAAGTACACTTGTAACATCGGCCATTTTAATAGGATTTGTTATGTTGGGCGTCGTTGTAACATTATCTGTTTCATGGGTCCTTTCTAAAACAGCTTTAAAAGGTGTACCAACCCATTACACATTAGAGCTTCCACCATTCCGAAAACCAAAGTTCTGGGATACAATTTTAAGAGCAAGTATTGATAAAGCATGGAATGTATTAAAAAGAGCGGTTATCGTTGCAGCGCCTGCCTCTATTTTGACTTGGGTATTCGCCAATATTTACGTTGGTGATACGAGTATTCTAATGCATTTTGTTAACTTTTTAGAGCCGTTTGGTCACGCTCTTGGTATGGATGGCTTTATAATGGCTGCATTTATTCTTGGGCTCCCAGCCAATGAAATTGTTATCCCTATCCTAATTATGGCGTATTTATCGCAAGGAGCTATGCTAGAAATTGAGGATTTATCGAAGCTAAAACAAGTGTTTATCGACCAAGGCTGGACTTGGCTCACAGCTTTAAATATGATGTTATTCTCACTGCTACACTTCCCTTGCGGAACGACTTTAGTCAATATTTATAAAGAAACAAAAAGTCCAAAATGGACATTTATGTCATTTTTAATTCCAACGGTTATTGCTATTGGCGTAACCTGGTTGACGGCGACAGTTGCTCGAGCGTTTGGTTGGGTGTAATGATGGGAGGGGCTGCTTAAAAGCCCCTCTTTTTTATTCTTGAATACACTAAGGTATTCAATATATTAGCTGGACATTATCTGTTTTTAGTCTCTCTATCCATTCCGCGGATGGTTTTTTGTCTGTTACAAGAACATCGATATCACTAAGATCAAATAGTTTTAAAAATGCTGCTTTATCAAATTTAGTGTGATCTACTAGTAAAAGATTGACCTTAGAATTTTTAAGCATAAATTTTTTTAATTCCGCTTCAGGCTCATTAGATTCTGTAATACCATGTTCCAGCGATATCCCCTTACAGCTAAATACATGGATATCTGCAAAATATCTATTAACGGTAGCTTCTGCAGCAGGGCCTACTAAGGAAAGTGATTTTTTTCGTAACTCTCCCCCTGTTGAAATAATTTGAAAGTGTGAATCGCTAAACTCATTTAATATTTTTATGGAATTAGTAATTAACGTTAAATCTTGTTTGTCATATAATGCTTTGACCAATTCTAACGCTGTTGAGCTAGGGTCAACCATTAATTTATCTCCATCTTTAATCAGATGATGTATTTTCGAAACTATTGATTTTTTTAAATCTATATTAAGAGAAGTCCTTGTATTAAAAGGTAAATCCTCTGAGCCGTTTCGGTTTATTACTGCCCCTCCGTAAGTTCTTGATACAATTCCCTTTTTATCTAATTTTTCAAGATCTCTTCGAATGGTTTCCTCTGTGACTGAAAATTTTTGGCTTAGTTCAGAGACATAAACTTTCTTTTCAATTTGGATTAAATCTATTATTTTTTGCAATCGTTCTTTTGGTAACATAATAAATCCCCATTTTTTCTTTTTATTTTTCCCTTCAAAAGTCGAAACTATAATTTCCAAGCAAGAGCGAAGGAAATATGCTCGTTTTGATATGATTATTTCACTAGTACATCTGATAATTTTCGCTTTGTTTAAATTGTACTTGGGAAAGAAGACAATTACAAAAATTAGTAACAATACTCGATTAGACAAGTGAAGAAGACAAAGCGAAAACTCCATATCGTATCATTACCTAGGTAACAATAACGATACGTGAATTTTCGCTTTTTCATAGTGTATTCTTCTATTTAAACTATTCAACTTCCATTCTTCCGTAAATATTTTTGTGAGAGAAAGTGTCTCTCTATACTAAGCAGAGCAGAGGGACGTTAATTGATTTAGTGGTACGTATGCTAAGAACGCAATGACTAATTACTACCTTCAAGATTGTGGTTCATATACCTTTAAGGAAACAGACCTTTTTATGATCTGTCTTATTTCTGAAAGAGTTGAGACCTCTCCTAAAGCAAATAGTTGAATCATAATATTTCCTAGAACACTAGATTCAACGGGACCAGCTATCACTTTCTTGTTTGTTACATTGGCAGTCATTTGGCATAATAATTCGTCTTGAATACCGCCTCCAACCATATGAATCTGCTTTATCTTTTTACCAGTAGTATTCTCAAGGTTAAGTAATTGATTTTTAAATTCTTGTGTTAATCCGTTATAGATAGCAATTGCCCACTCACCCAGATTATCGGGTTTGCCTTGTTTTGTAGAAATGCAATAGGCATTAATAGCTTCCATAACATTATCCGGCGATAAAAATAAAGAGTGATTTGGATTAATAGAAAAGCTTTTATTCGATAATTTCGCAGCGTTAATAATATCAACAAAATCTATTTTTTTTGTAAATATTTCATTATAGTGTTTTTTTAATTGTTGCAATAAAAACATACCATTAATATTTTTAAGAAATCTGATTGTATTTAATACCCCACCCTCATTGCTGAAAGACTCTTTCAAAGATTGTTCATTAACTATAGGATTTTGAATTTCAAGTCCTAACAAAGACCAAGATCCACAAATTAAATAGGCGCTATCTTCATGTTCTAAAGGTATTCCAGCAACAGCACTAGCAGTATCATGACTTCCTACTGAAATAACTGGAACTGGATTACTCATACCGATTTTTCTCCTATGTTTTTTATCTAACATTCCATAAATCTCGCCAGGGAAAATGATTTCCTGAAAAAGGCGTTCAGGAAATCCTAATCGCTTAATGATGTCAAAGTCCCATTGCTTGCCCTCTACATTCAATAGTTGACTAGTTGATGCAATTGTATATTCCGTCTTTTTGTTTCCTGTTAAAAAATGATTAAATAAATCAGGCATAAACAATAAGTGTTCAGCCTGTTGATTTAGTTCTGGGTTATTTTGGAATTCAACGAATAATTGATAAACTGTATTAAAGGGTAAAAATTGTATGCCCGTTTTAGAATAGAATTCTTCAAATTGAATTGGTGATTTTGAAGAAACACCTTCTGTCCTAGTATCCCGATAATGGAATGGCCAGTGAATAGGGTTTCCTTCTTTATCTAAAAGACAGTAATCAACTCCCCAAGTATCAATTCCGATACTATCAAACTCCAACCTATCCTTTGAAGCTACTTCTAATCCACTTAGTATGTGTTTATACAAAAGTTCAAGATTCCAATGTAAATGATTTTTTATTGTAACTGGTTCATTTTCAAAACGATAAATCTCTTCTAAGATGATCTTTTCTCCATCGTAAACCCCCGCTATTAGTCTTCCGCTAGATGCGCCAAAATCAAAAGCTAAACATTTTCTGTATTTAGTCATCATAATCTCACCATCCCTATTTCATTTTACTCCACTCCCTATCTTCAAAACAACACAAACAGACTTAAATAAAGAATTATATTTTTGTTTATGTTGACAAAGAAGAATTAAAAACATAGAATCTAATCTAAGATTTAGAAATTAGTAAGGAGAGGTTTTTAATGAATGTTTCAGAACAAGTATTGAAAGAGCAAATATGCGACTTAGGAAAAAGAATGTATATGAAAGACATGGGGGCTGCAAATGATGGAAACATTTCTGTTAAAATTTCAGAAAATTCTTTCTTATGTACCCCAACAGGAGTTTCTAAAGGGTTTATGACCCCAGATATGATATGCAAGATTAATAGTAAAGGAGAGATAATTGAGGACAATCTATTAAACACAAAGCCATCCTCAGAAATTAAGATGCATTTACGTGTTTATGAGGAACGTTCCGACGTAACAGCAGTTGTGCACGCTCATCCCTTATATGCCACAGCCTTCGCTATTTGTGGTATACCGCTTAATAAACAAATAATGCCTGAATCGACTATTTTTTTAGGAGAAGTTCCTATAGCAGAATATGGGACTCCCTCCACAGAAGAGTTACCTAATTCAATCGTTCCTTACCTTCAAAATCATGATGCCATTTTATTAGCCAATCATGGTGCACTAACTTGTGGGATCGACTTAATGAGTGCTTATTTCAAAATGGAGTCCATGGAATTTTATGCGAAGCTTCTTTATCTAACTTCAGCAATCGGAGAACCAAAGGAGTTAACAAAAGAACAGGTAACAACATTGGTTCAATTACGTGAGGAAAAATTCAAAGTTCCTGGTCGTTTTCCTAATCTCTAGGGGTACACAAATAACTAGTTTTTTATTTATCAATTAGGCCTCAGCATAATTGCGTCCGGAATCGGCTTTGTGCTAGCACAAAGAACTCCTTTCCGATTTCTGTGACATCCGCCGGAGGCTTTAATTTATTTCAGCGGATGTTTGGACACCCGCTGAAATAAATTAAAAAATACATTTTGCGAGGAGATGTAAAGATTATGAGAAAATATCAAATGTACATTAATGGGCGATTTGTTAGTTCTAGCTCAGGTGAGCAAACACAAGTCATTAATCCAGCAACGGAAGAAATTATTTCAGAGGTTCCTAAAGGGACTGTGGAAGATGTACGACTAGCTATTGATTCCGCTGAGAAAGCACAAAAGGCTTGGGCCAAGCTTCCGTCTATTGAGAGAGGACGATACTTGCAAACAATTTCTAAAGAAATACGTAAAAATGCTCCAATTTTAGCACGCGCAATATCAGAGGAGATGGGAAAGACTCTTTCCCTTGCTGAAACAGAGGTTAACTTTACTGCAGATTATATAGATTATATGGCAGGCTGGGCAAGACGCTATGAAGGAGAAATCGTACAAAGTGATCGACCAAATGAGCAAATCTTTATTCATAAAGAACCGATTGGCGTTATAGCTGGTATTTTACCATGGAATTTCCCATTTTTCTTAATTGCTCGTAAAGCAGCACCTGCTTTAATCACAGGTAATACCATTGTTCTAAAGCCAAGTGATTTATCCCCTAATAATGCGTTAGAGTTTGCAAAGATCATTGATAAAGTAGGCTTACCTAAAGGAGTTATCAATATCGTAACAGGTAGCGGAACGACCCTTGGACAAGAGTTGGCTGGCAATTCAAAGGTAGGAATGGTCAGTTTAACAGGAAGCTATAATGCTGGTGCTGCTGTTATGCGGGCAGCGGCAGAAAATATTACAAAAGTATCTTTGGAATTGGGAGGAAAAGCACCTGCTATCGTTATGGATGATGCAGATATAGATTTAGCAGTACGTTCGATTGTCGCTTCTCGTGTCATTAATACGGGACAAGTATGTAACTGCACAGAACGTGTTTATGTTCATAAAAACATTGCAGACGAATTTATTAAAAAAATAACAAAGGCAATGTCCGAGGTAACATATGGAGATCCATTAATGAATAAAGAGATTGATATGGGACCTCTTTCTAGTAAAGAGGCACTTGAATCGGTAGAGAAAATGGTACAGGAAGCAGTTGCTAATGGGGCTACGCTCTTAACAGGTGGTAAGCGCTCTTCACAAGACAAGGGTTATTTTTATGAACCAACCGTACTTGTAAATGTAAATAATGAAATGGAAATTATGCGCCAAGAAATTTTCGGCCCTGTACTTCCGATTGCTACTTTCAATGACTTAGATGAAGCACTTGAACTAGCTAATGATTGTGAGTATGGCCTAACATCCTCTATTTTCACTCAAAATATAGATGTGACAATGCGTGCAAGTAAAGAATTAGAGTTTGGGGAAACATATGTTAATCGTGAAAACTTTGAAGCTATACAAGGTTTCCATGCAGGATGGAAAAAGTCAGGTATCGGTGGTGCCGATGGAAGACATGGCCTAGAAGAATATTTGCAAACCCATGTTGTCTATCTTCAAAGTAATCTTTAAATATAACAATAGATACTCAATTTTCAGAAAATACAGATAACTAACAAGGAGGATACTCATGTCAAATGTAGCTAGTAAAATGAAAGCGGTTGTATGCCATGGCCCCGGTGAATATTTACTTGAATCTGTGGATGTCCCTTCTCCAGAAGCAGGTGAAGTCCTGATTAAGGTAGAGGCCTGTGGCATTTGTGCAGGTGATGTAAAAGCTTGGGATGGAGCACCAATGTTTTGGGGCGGAGAGGATGGTCAGCCTAGTTATGTAAAAACTCCAGTCATCCCGGGACATGAATTTGTAGGAACTGTTATCAAAGTGGGCAATGGCGTGACAGAGTTTTCTGTTGGAGATCGCCTTATTTCAGAACAAATTGTACCTTGTAATACTTGTCGATATTGTAAGCGCGGTCAATACTGGATGTGTGAAAAGCATGATATATACGGCTTTCAGTACAATGTGAACGGTGGAATGGCCGAATATATGAAGTTTCCAGTAAACGCTATTAACCATAAAGTACCTCATGATTTACCTATTGAAAAAGCTATTCTAATTGAACCTTATGCTTGTTCTATGCATGCAGTAAATCGAGCTAATATTCAAATAGGAGATTTTGTTGTCATCTCAGGTGCTGGAACGCTTGGACTAGGAATGGTAGCAGCTGCGAAACTACGAAGTCCTGGTACATTAGTAGTTTTAGATATACGAGACGATCGATTGGAACTTGCCAAACAATTTGGAGCAGATATTGTTCTCAACCCTTCAAAGGTCGATGTAGTGGAGGAAATTAAAAATATGACAGAGGGTTATGGATGTGATGTTTATATAGAAGCAACTGGTGCACCCACTAGTGTTATTCAGGGCTTACATGCCATCCGGAAGCTTGGGCGCTTTGTGGAGTTTAGTGTGTTTTCAAGTCCAGTAACTGTCGATTGGAGTATTATCGGTGATCGTAAAGAGCTTGATATTTTAGGTGCGCACTTAGGACCTTACTGTTATCCAAATGTTATTAATGGAATCGCATCTGGTGCCCTCCCTACTGAAGGGGTAGTTACTCATAAACTCCCTCTAGAAGAGTTTCAGAAGGGTTTTGAAATGGTAAAAAGCGGAGCCGGCTCTTTAAAAGTTATTTTAATACCATAGATCAAAATTGGGTTCCTAGAAAAAACATTACACTCAAAGGTTAGGAACCCTTGTCATTCTCGCATAGTTTTGTAGCGGAGCGACTACCATCGAATACTCCCCTCTTACAGGGGCGAGATAAATACGATTGTAGAAGCCTTTATTGTAAGCAGACGGTAACTAAATTAAAGGTATTAAACTAAAGCGCCACTTCAAATGGTCACGCGGCAATTAATCTGTCTGAAGTCCAATCGACTTAAAACAATAGCAAGCTCCCCTGCCCCCTGCAGGTTTATGGCACAGTTCAAAACCGTGAGACACTAATCAAGGCGTAATGATAAAAAGGATTAAGGAGGGAAACATTATGAATCGTAGCTTAACTGCATCTCCATCAAAGAAGCAAGTCTTTGGTTTACCAATAGCATTAATTTGGGGATATATTGCTATTGCTTTCTTTATGACAGGAGACGGAATTGAACAAGCATTTTTATCAAAGTATATAGTTGATTTAGGGTTTTCTACACAGCAGGCCTCATTAGTCTTTACAGTATATGGACTCACTGTTGCCATAGCTTCTTGGCTTTCAGGAGTATTGGCAGAAATAACTGGGCCACGTCGTACTATGATCATCGGTTTTGTACTTTGGATTATTTTCCATATTGGCTTTTTAACATTAGGCCTTGAACCAAAAAACTATGCTATGATGCTTATCATGTATGGGATTCGAGGGATTGCCTATCCGATGTTTATTTACGGCTTTGTAGTTTGGATTGCATATGCTGCTCCAAAACAAAGATTAGCTTCTGCAATGGGTTGGTTTTGGTGCATGTATTCAGTGGGAGTAGGAGTCTTTGGTACATACCTGCCAAGCTTTTCAATTCCTGCAATCGGATTTATGGGTACATTATGGTCGGCAATTCTCTTTATTGCCATCGGCGGCTTGATGGCGATGTTTTTAATAAAGGATGACTTCAATAGTTATAAAGAAAATACGACAAATGAAGGACCACTGCAAGAATTACTAAGAGGGATTACAATCGCGAAAAACCCTCAAATCGTTATCGCTTCAGCTGTACGTATTATTAACCAAATCTCGCTCTTTGGTTTTGTCGTTATACTACCGATTGTTTTTACAGAGCAAATCGGATTTACGATGTCCGAATGGCTACGTATTTGGGGAGCTGTCTATGCAACAACTATTTTCACGAACCTAATGTGGGGTATTCTTGGAGATAAACTTGGATGGGTTAGACAGGTAAGATGGTTTGGTTGTATAGGTATGGCCATCGCTACATTAATTTTTTACTATTTACCGATATCCTTTGGACCAAATATTTGGGTTGGATTATTTGTAGCTGTATTCTTTGGATTTGCCATTGCTGCGTTCGTACCAATGTCGGCTATTTTCCCAACACTGGAACCATCTCATAAAGGTGCAGCAGTGTCCATGCATAATTTATCAGCAGGTTTAAGTAACTTTGTTGGACCAGCAATTGTAACAGCCATTGTGCCGATCGCTGGTGTTGAAGGGGCTATATGGACACTTACTATATTATATATAGTTGGCTTTATACTGACATTCTTTATGAAAGTCGATCAAAACATCAGTAAACCAGCTACAGATGACAATCAATCAATCGAAATTGCACATTAAATTTAGATGTATCCCTATTAATGAAAGCGGTAACATCAAATAAAAGGAAGTGTAAATATATGAGTATTTTAAATAGATTTAGTCTTAAAGATACGGTGTCTATTGTAACTGGAGGAGCAATGGGATTAGGAAAAGCAATGGCACTTGCTTTAGCACAAGCTGGTTCTCATATTGTCATAGCCGATGTAAATCTAGAGGAAGCCCAGAAAACAGCTAATCAATTCAAGCGTGATGAAGGAATAGACACTCTTGCGATCAAAATGGATGTAACCAATGAACAACAAGTCAATGATATGGTAACCAAGGTGTTGAAGCATTTCGGTAAAATAGATGTTTTATTTAATAACGCTGGCATCACAATTCATGAAAAAGCCGAAGAGATGTCATTTGAAAATTGGAATAAAGTCATCAATATCAATTTAAATGGAGTTTTTCTAGTATCAAAAGCTGTTGGCAAAGTAATGATTGACCAAAAACGAGGATCTATCGTGAATATCTCCTCTATGTCTGGCGTCATTGCTAATACTCCACAATGCCAATCTTCTTATAACGCATCAAAAGCCGGCGTGATTATGCTTACGAAGAGTTTAGCAATGGAATGGGCAAAGCATAATATCAAAGTGAATACAATTGCTCCAGGATACATGAAAACAGAGCTGACAAAGCCGTATTTTGAACAAGGTGGAGACATGATTGATACTTGGATGAGCCTTACCCCTATGGGCAGACCCGGAACACCGGATGAACTAGGTGGTATTGCGTTATACCTAGCTTCGGAGGCTTCGTCTTTTGTTACAGGAGGCGTGTTTACTGTGGATGGTGGGTATACTGCTTTGTAGTTGTTAATATTTGATGAAAAAAAGCTAGAGAATTCAACATAAGAATTCTCTAGCTTTGCTTCTTTTTTATGGTTTAGGTGAATACTGAATTTCCACATATTGTTGTGGGGTATGGCCTGTACCATTTGTCTCTTTTTGATAAGCCCAAACAATATTTCCATATTGATCTTTTGTGAATAAGAATACTCTTTGACCCGTTTTAAACACATTCTTAATCCCTGGATCAGTAGATGGATTAGCTACAAGAGGTAAAATTGCACTTCCATCTGCTGCTTTTTTTACTGATCCTTTACCAAATGATAATATTCCATTATCGGCTGGTTTATTATTTTTAACACTATCTAATATTAATTGTGGGTCTAATGTTGTTTTATTCGCAGCAGTAACCGCATAGAAGTATTCTTGGTTTAATTCAAGCAGTGTCAGAATGTTTACAGAAACATCCATTGTTGTTGAATTATATTCTGCTGGTACGCCGCCAATATTTCCTGTTAAGTTAGCATAACTCATCGTGTTATATGCATCTTTACCTTGATATACATACTTACCGAAGTCAGCTATATCAAACTTATTACCCTTATTATCTGAAATAATGTAGTCACGTGCTTCATCTTTCATCTTAACGGTAAATGTTCTATTCGCTGTACCTGAGGCAGTTGGTTTAATAATTAACTGACTTTCCTCTGTTGTTGCTGTACCCTGTGTATACTTAACAAATTGATATTGTGAGGTAATATCTTTGTTATCTTCGTCTGTAATTGTTAATAAACTTAGATCTTTAATTGAAGAATCGCCATTTTCATCACGCATGATGGCTTCACTGAATGTAATCGTAAACGTATCATCTGGATTACGATATACAATATTACGTTTCTTTTCTTTATCAACTGTCATTTCGAAACGTGGTGGTGTGCCATCGGAATAGAAGTCTTGTTTCATCCAACCAGCATTTGTTTCATCGTGATTGTCTCCGTCTTCATTGGCTTTATACACAGTAAAGTTACCATACGTATCCTGTGCACCTAAATAAACAACATATTCGGTATGTGGTGTTAAAGTAACTCCTGGCATATCTAAAGTTCCCGACGCACCTTTTCCACTTTTTGTGACTGAAGGACTTGATTTAAGTTTGTCTTCTAATGTTTTTCTTTCTGCTGCCGTGTTAATAGTTAGCTTTGCATCTGGATTATCTGTTCCATCCGCGTTTTTCTTTGGTACGAACCAGTAATGAAGCTTTGTTGTCTCATCTGTACTGAAACTTACAGTGGCTTTCGTATCATCATAACCTTTAGTAGTACCAGACTTCACTGCTATCTCGGTAACTAACGGTGCTCTTGAGTCCCCAAATATTTCTTTAGAAGTTATTTTAGAAAGTTCGCCGCCACGGTCTTTTAATATCATATGAACCGAATAGCTTATAAATGGATTTAGTTTATCTTTATCAATAACAATCGGGAATTTCTTTGTATCAGCTTCTAAGTCGGCTGGACCAGAGCCAATTTCAATATAAATATCTTTTCCACCTATTTGGAAGTACCCTGATTTTAATGATGATTCATTCGCAAATTCATTATAGAAATCTCTCTCCGTGATACCTTTATCTTTTAAATATTGCTCAAATGTTTTTGTTTCTCCATTGTCTTCGACTGTATCAGGTAACACCATGTAATAGTACGTCCCTGCTTTATTTGGCTTAAATTCTACCTCAGCTCGTTTATATTTTTCATCTTGATCTGGCTTCCCAATAACGTTTAATTCTAGAATCTTTGGTGGAACATAATTTTCATGCACATATTCTGCAAAGTTCCGAACAGTTTTACCAGGTTCAACAGTATTGGCATTTTCAAATTCATTGTCTGCTAAATCCTTAACACCAGGTAATACTGTTACACGTAATGTATCTCCATAGACAAAGCCGGTTTCAGATGGAATGGTTAATAAAACTTTTTTATCGCCTTCCTTATACTCTACAGCGGAAGGTTTAATTTTTTTCTGTCCTGTCGTATTGACGATAACTGTTCCTGATAAATCGTAGTTATTTACATCTCGAGCGCTTTCAGGGTCTAATGCTTCATTTAAATAAATGTAGAATTGATTTTCCTTTCCAGCGGCAGGTTCAAGCTTCGTCTTCTCAACGTATGGATTGATATTATCAAGTTCTCCCGTTGTAAATTCCTTCACTGCAGCAGGATCTACTGAATAGTTACCTGAATCATCCTTCATCACTACATAAAGTTGGTAGTCCGTTTTAGCATCTAAGCCTGTTAGAATTTCAGTAATTGCAAGTTTCCCTGCAACTGCCTTGCCCTTACCTGTTGGTTTAGCAACAATATCTGCAGTTGTTGGATCAGCTGCTGACGTCTTTTTACGTACGTAGTAGTAATAGTCTCCTGGTTCACTCGCTGTAAATTTAAACTCTGCACGTTTACCACCATGTAGAGGTGTTACTGTTAAAGATTTAACAACTGGTGGTGTTCCATCTTTCATTTGGAATGATTGCGATTTAATATCCGAAACATTTTTCGCTCCATCAACGACCATCACATAAACAACATATTCTTTTTTCTCACCTAAATTAGAGATTTTAATAGTGTTTTTGCCATTCACTGCTGCGCTTGTTCCATGTGCTGCATTGTCAGTAGAAATGCGATTCACCATTTCTTTTTTCGTTGGTGCATCGGCGCCTTTTTCACGAACAATATAGTAGTAGGTTCCAACTTTTTCTGAAGTGAAGTCTACCTGAACATCACTACCATTTAAAACTGTTACATTCGTAATGTCGATTAACGGTTTTGTTTTATCAGCTGGATCCTGTTTATCAATATCGTCTTTATCGACTGGTTTACCGTCTTCATCTACAATATTGCCGATATTATCTTTATCCTCTAAGAAGTCGTCGAAGATATTATTCGGTCCCTCGCCCTTCGGTATAATCACTTTGTCAATATACGTGTAATCTCCAATATCAACCCAACCGTATACATTATCAACATACAGAACACCTACACGACCATCTAGATATAGCTCTAAATCTGTGTAGCTATTGTAGTTAATCCAGTCGATGTTGCCATCTCCGTAAATTGTCAGCTTCGTTTCTGTATCAAGGTTTAGTGTGCCGATATTTCCTTGAATCTCAAATTCACGAACAGTCCCGATGATGTCTACACGTGGTAGCTTCATATTTGTTTCAATTTTCGTACCGCTTTGAGAGACAACTAGGCGTGATACAGTGCTGTTATAAAATTCAATATGTTTTTCAACATTTTTCATCGTCACTTTATCTTTAGACCAGTTCTCAAATGGCTTGTTTTTATCAGGATTTTTGTCGGAATTCTGATCTGTCCAATCTTGAAGATCTTTTGCTGGACCATTATTGGATGAGGACGAGCCTTCATCATTTGGATTATCTGGATTCGACCAGTTGATAAATGCAGTATTGGTGCTTGCTATACGGCCAAGAGATAATGGCTTATAGTAGGAAACGCCTAATTGTAAAGGTGGACGGACCGTTTCGTTGACAAGCATAGTGCCAGTCAGTGTAACATTTGAGAATTCAATATAGTTCCCATTAACAACGATTGTCCCACCAAAGGACCCATGATTGCCATCAAATTCTAGAAATCTTGAGCTTGTCCCACTTGCATTCAATGTAAGCTTTGATACAGAGCGAAGAGTTTTGCCTGAAAAATCCCCTTCAATAAGCGCACCTTTTAATACCGGTGCATTATCTTCGTTAAAAATATGCGAGAGACTTTTTGGTACCGAGTATGGATCGCCATTTATGTAGACAGTATTGTCTTCAACATCTGTAATTTTGAAAGATGTGGCATTGCCTTTTTTCTCTTGTGAACGCACAATAAAGGATGCAAATTGTCCACGTGTAACCGCATTATGTGGTGAGAAAGTGACAGGCGTTGTCCCTTCCGTAATCTTCAAATCTACTAAACTTTGGATATAAATGGCGTTGCTTGTTTGGCTAGTTACATCTTTGAAACTATTGTTGTAATTAGTGGCTACCTCAAATTTAAAGCCAAGCACTAAAATTTTCGCTAATTGCCCACGTGTCATCACTTCATTCGGCATAAATGTTCCGTTTGAATAGCCAGACATGATTCCTGCATTTTGTAAGGCAGCTATATACTTGTAATATTCACTATTTTTTGGAACGTCTTTTAAATATGGATCTTGTACATTTTTCAAATCTAATTTTAAAACAGTTGCCAGCATTTTTGCCGCCTGACCACGTGTTACACTTTGATTTGGTCGAAAAGTTTTGTCTGCATACCCATCAATCGCACCTTGAGTGTATAATTTTAAAATATCGTCATAATGACTTGAATATGGGTCAACATCCGTAAATGGTGAAGAAGCCGCAGCTGCCTTTTGTGGTGGTGGCACTACAACAGCAATCCCACTAGTAGCAAATACAGTTGCTATAAGTGCTTTGTTCACTTTTTGGATTTTTGTTTTATCCATCCCATTCTTCCTTTCATCTATGTATTTGATACGTTCAAAATATCATTTTCATCATACCCTTTATATCGACAGGTAGATAGTGAACCTTCATAGATAAACCTAAATTAACGGAAGATAATCGTTGGAAAAATTCAGCAATAACATAAAAAAGTTCATTATCAAAAGTTAGAGATGACATTTGTTTAATCGATTGGAGTGGAGGAGACCGGTCGACCCCTTGGGGATTAGCGTCACAGATGAGACCCTGGAGCGCATGAATTCATTTTTATATGAATACTTTGAAGATTTATCGGAACAATTTCAGTTTTTATTCCTTTCATCGGACGCACACATAAAAAAGCCAAGGAGCATCGGTGCTCACTTGGCTTTTAACGATATATAGGCATACATCTAGACGTACTTGTGATGTCATAAGGGAAAGGGGGATAACCTTGCATCTTGTCAAGTCGATCGAGAGATGTGTCCCGAATTTACGTATCATTTGAACATGTTTGATAAGTCATATGGGGAATGACTTAAAAGTAGTTTGCCCAAATGATCGTTGCATTAATCATGTACCCCAAAAATTAGAAATGTATGCTTATTTCAAAAAATTTTTTTATTTTTTTTCTTGCTCTGCTACTATGACTTGATTTCGCCCTGCTTGTTTTGCAAGATAGAGCGCACCATCTGCTGCCTCAATTAACTCTTCTGTCGTGTCAGCCATTTGCGGATATACAGCAACACCTGCAGATAATGTAACTGGACGACCACAAGGACTTATAGTATGCGCCAAAATATCGCTTAGTTGCTCCGCCACCTGTGCCGCTTCCTCAGCTGTAGTAGTTGGCAATAACATCACAAATTCCTCCCCACCGTAGCGACAGCAAACATCTCCCTCACGAGCAACAGCTTTCATATTTTGAGCCAAAAATTGTAAAACCTTATCACCTACTGCATGACCATACGTATCATTAACACTTTTAAAATGATCTAAATCAAGCAGAATGAGGGCATGTGGCAACTTGTTTTCAAACCACTCCGCTAGCATCGCATCCATTGTGCGACGATTGGTTACACCTGTTAACGGATCTGTTGTAGATTGATCTTTAAAAAAGGACACCTGTCCCTGTAAAAATGTTAAACTCCGAATGAGAGCACTTTTAAGATAATGCGCTTCAAAATACCAACTACGTACAGAGTTCAAGCCTTCTACATTTTTCGATTCCATGCTCTCCTCTGTTAAAGTAGCTAATTGTTGTAAGGGATTTGCAATACGTGCTGCAGCCCAAAGGACAATTAAAACTGAAATTAGCATAAGCGGAATGGATTTTATAGCAACTTCCTGTACTCTATCAAACGAAGGAGCTAATGCTACATCTAACGGTCTTTGAGCAACTACTCCCCAACTCGTTAAAGGTACGGTACTAAAACCAGCAAGCATTTCTACTCCCTTAGTATTCACTACTTGAAGAGCCCCGTTTTTTCCAGAAACTACTGCTTGGACAACTTTATTATCAATAACGATATCATTAACGCGACTTGGGTCCTGATGATAAATAACGCGTCCATCCGAATCAACTACATACACATACGACCCATCATGATAATAATGCTCTCCGAGTAATTCATTAAAAACATTTCGTTCTTTTAAATAAATTGACCCAGCTACCATTCCTAAATATTCATTTGTCTCTGAAAATATAGGATACGATATAAAAATAAGGAGACGCCCCGTGATTCCCTTATAAGGCTTTGAGACAAGAGGCTTCTTTTTAGCTAAAGCCTCCTTCGCTCCAACAGATGTTAACAATGCACCTTGTACCTCTTCAGATGGTGGTGAAATAGATAATACAAGACCTTCTGCATTTGTGATCAGCACAGAGTTAAACATGTCATTTTGCATTTTCAAACGCTCAGTTTCCTGAATCAATGCATTGTTATCATGCATTTTCGTTTTTATCACACCAGCGCTATATCCTAAAATCTGAAATGATTCTTCAAGATAGGAACTAGCGGTTGTTGCTAATTTTTGTGCATAGACTCGATTCGTTTCAAGCGTATTTTCTTTAATCGAAGCAACATTCATACGGTAACCACTCCAAATGCTACCAATGCCTGTTAAGAAAAAAGCAGCCATGGCAACACCCATGATTAAATACTTTAACTTTATCTGTTTTGATTTCATTTTCTGTCTTTTACCCCTAGTTTATAATTTCCTCTATTATTCTATTAAAGCACAATAAAATTCCTTATTAAGAAAATTTCTTATCCCAAGAGTAAAATATTTGTCAAAAAAGCACTTTTCAAGACTCTCTTATAACAAAAGTAATATAGTAGGACCGCTATCATAACATAGGGTTGATTTAGCTAATTCCCTAGGAGTCGCCCAGCCTCCACTCCAATCAACTTATTGGCACACATTTAACAGATATCTTCCCTTCAGTAAGCCATATAGTAGAGAAAGTTCCATAAATTTAGCATCGTTAACAGAACAAAAATATAGTAACTTTATATCTATAGAACTTTTATTATTTTGATAGATTTTTATTATAAATTTATTATTAGAAGAGGTTTTAAATATGTTGTTACGTAAAGTAGCTCCAATAATAGTTGATTTTAGTATGGCTCTTTGGACGAATACTTCTCTCAATCCAAATAAGTCAGCTCGTACAAAAATAACAAATACGCAAAAAACTTTGTCACTATCCAGCTATCAAAGTGAATATAAAATGAAATGGCATCGAGTAGAGACGGACTACTCCCAATTTTCCCTCGTAGGAAAGCATAATTCCAATGAGGTTGGAGGATATGAAACACGTACTGGGCATAACGTTTTTGGTATTCGTATCGGTGCTAATCGAATAGATGTAAATAGAAAATACGGTCTTCCACTTAGAGCCCTTCACTATGAAAATACAAGCTATTTGCTCGATTACAATGATTGTGAAGGTAATACCACACATGGGACCTATTTCATTGATGGTCACTATGTTACTTTTTTCTATGATATATACAAAAACAATATTGTTCGTTCTATTATTTGGATTAATGCCAAAACAGAATTAAGTAAACGTGGCTATTATGGTAAGCCATCTAACGAACTACGAACAGGGCTTGAAGATTTAATGGTTGACCTTATTAACCAAGAGCGAGTTATAGAAGGTTTGCAACCACTCATTTATGACAAAGGGTCTAATCCTATTGCTCGGCAGCATAGTAGCAATATGATCACACATCAATTTTTTAGTCATGAAGATCATAAAGGTAATCATTCCAACGACCGCCTCTCTGCTGGTGGAGTTAATCACTATTGGTATGGCGAAAATATAGCACAAGGTCAGCATAATAGTATATTTGCTCATGAAGCACTGATGAATTCAAAAGGACATCGTATAAATATTTTAAGGAAAGAGTTTACACATATTTTTGTTGGTGTTTGCTTTAAAGATAACGATGCACCCTATTATACGGTTAACTTTTATTCTAAATAGTTGAACGGTTAAAGTTGATCAACGATATATACACAAAAATCTCTATGCAGCAATCTATTGCATAGAGATTTTTTGTCTTCTTATTACAACAGAACCTTCTGATAAACCGATTACTATAATTTCACTTATAATCTCTATTCAGCACATCACAGAAAATTGACGATGACATTTGTTAAATCGTATACCACATATAAGTTGATTGGGGTGGATACTGACTCCTTGGGGATTAGCAATAGAGGAGCGCAGGCTAAAAACATCACGTCCTGTGATAACACCTTCGTGACCAATCTCGTGTTGCTGCCACTTCGTTGCACTGCGCTTTCGCACAGAAAACAATTGCCGCTGTCGCGCAATAAACATTCGTTGCCCCAACGCCCAGAAAAGCGCCCATTCGGGATAGAAATAAACCCTACGTTATGAAAAGGAGTCTATATTCTAATTTTTTTACTTTTTTTGTTATTCTGACATATAATTTTTTGACTAATTATTTTATAATAAAATTTAACATAGTCAAGCCATCAATTTTTCTGTTATAATACTGATAATTTACATTCGTTCTGTATTAATACAGCGCGAATAAATGCTTTTCACAAAATGGGGATTATGAGAAAAGCGCTGCAATGCAATCTTGAATAGATGACAATGTAGCCTACACAAAAAGGGGTTGGGAGATTTGGGTATTTTAAAGGGGTTAAAAATTCTCGATTTTTCTGCATTACTACCGGGGCCAATGGCGACAATGATATTTGCTGATTTAGGCGCAGAGGTTATTCACGTTGAATCCTCAAAGCGCGTAGATTTAACGCGTATTATGCCTCCTTACGACGATGATCATGAGGCGTATATTCATCAACATTTGAATCGCTCTAAAAAGTCATTAACATTAAATTTAAAATCGCCTGAAGCTATAGAAATTGTGAAGTCACTCATTAAAGAGTACGACATAATTATCGAAGGATTTCGACCTGGTGTCATGCAGCGGCTTGGCATTGGCTACGAAGCTCTAAAAGAAGTAAATCCTAAAGTTATATATTGTGCTATTACAGGCTATGGGCAAACTGGACCATTTAGCAATCGGCCAGGACATGACAATAACTATTTATCATTAGCTGGCTTGCTCGACTATTCACGCCATAAAGATAAAAAACCAGTCTCCATGGGTATTCAGCTCGCTGATATTGCTGGGGGCACGATGCATGCGGCAATTGGAGTACTCGCTGCTGCTTTACATCGTGAAAAAACAGGTGAAGGACAATATATTGATATAAGTATGACCGATGCTGTATTTTCGCTCAATGCTATGTATGGGTCTGCCTATATTGGCGGCGGTCGCGTGCCTCAGCCCGAGCAAGAAATTTTAAACGGTGGCAGCTACTATGACTTTTACAAAACAAAAGATGGTCGATTTTTCTCGGTAGGAAGTCTCGAGCCTCAATTCCGCAAATTGCTTTGTGAAGCGCTTGATATTCCCGAGCTCATTGATAATACTTTTAATGATTCATACTATACACAAATTCGTTTTAAAGAAGCCGTCCATGACGCATTCTTATCAAAGACTTACGAAGAATTGCTCGAAGTGTTTAACGAGAATTTCGAGGGATGTGTCGAACCAGTATTAACGTTTCCAGAAGCATGCGAGCATCCTCAACTCAAGGCTCGTGACATGATTGTTGATATTCCCAAAAGCGACGGTACTACGCAAAAACAAATTGCATCTGCGTTTAAGTTTGACGGTGTTAAGCCGCAGTACAAGCATGTCGGTGCTAAGCTTGGGGAGCATAATGAGGAAGTGTTGTCTTCACTTGGCTATAGTGCCGAGCAAATTGCAGACTTAAAGGACAAAGGGGTTTTAGAATAATATCCACACAAAATTAAAAGAGTGTCTAATGCTGCATTTAACACACACATTAGACACTTTTTGTATTTCTAATCAATTATGCCTCGGCATAATTGCGTCCGTAATCGGCTGAAAGAAGTTAAACGTATGCACTTATAAAGACCCGTAACTTTTCGAAATGATCGTCAATGAGTAAATATTTTTTATATATTTCCATTAATTTTTCAAAAAGCTCGTACTGCTCCGTCACAAATAACACCTTTAAAATATTGAGCATATGCAAGGATGCGCTCTGCACCACCAAAGAATAAGGCGCTTCTGGCTGACGATAATGTTGGCGCCACTCTTCCACAGACAAGCCAATATGCTGTAATGAATTATTAACATGGAGAGCAATATCCTGCTGAACTGACGCTTCCATCGCAATAAATTGCTCATTACTATAGTTTTTCTGTACTAAAGCGGCATGTATTTTTTTATTGGATGCTAGTACATGTTCCTTTAAAAGCTGAAGCCCCTCTTGATAACGCCCCATTTTTACGTAATGATCAAGTAATACTGCATACAAGTTTTCTAAAAAATTTAGTTCATAATTTTTAATAATAGCAGGAGGCGTTGGCTTACGATTCGGCAACAATTCCTTATATTCCAATAAAATCTCTATCGCGTAATTATTAAGTCGTTCATCTTCTAATAAATACTCACCGAAGTGAATAACAGTTTCAGGATTCTTCTCCTTGTGCGCTATATGAAACAGAAGGTAGGCAATCAGAACTTTTTCTTTCTCTGTCATTGCATACATCGAATAACGCCAATCTGCTTCAAAGGAAGTAATGAGAGCTTTAACGCATGAATAATCTCCTTCAGATAGACGATAATGCGTTACAATTTGGTAAAGATGTAACTGCTTTTTTGCTAAACAAGTAGCATTATAGTTATCCACGTAAGTTATACACTTATCCAGAGTCCCTCTATAATTATTCACAAAGTTATCCACATATCCACAGATTTTTTTTGTAGATTGTTCAATATGACCCATCATTTCATGGATAAATGTGAATTGTTCTAATGGTTTGTGGATAAACAGTGAATAAACTTTTTTCATGAAAAGCCAATGCCAAAATTGAGCATCTTCTTTATAAATCATATGCACTAAATATTCATTTTCAAATTTATATAAAAATATAGTTTGTAGTTCGTTAACTGGCATTGTAATTTGCATTCGCTTCCCGAAAATTAGCCAGATTAATCGCTCTAAGTCCATTGTATGCTGTGCAAAAAGCTGATCAAAAAAGGTCTCCTTGCCTTTTTGCGTATAAAAAAAAGCATTGAGACGTTCATTCACAAATTCAGTATCCAAACCATACTTGTTAAAAAAAGTTTGCATATCTATCGTTACACGACCCCAATATTTTCGCGCAGTTGAAAACGCAATATTCATCGCAGTTTCCTCATTCACTAAAAATAATTTCGGTGAAAGTGCAGTACCTAGAATTTTCGGGTCTGCCGGTGAATCACTTTCTGCCTCTAACCATTTTGAAAGTAATTTTTCAGCACCCTTTTCACCACTTTGTTTATATGTCATGAATAACTGCTCATCACAATCCAACAGCATGCAACTGGAGCCCCCCATCAAATTCAACCAACAACGATCTTCCCCTATTCTGTAAAATACTTGCCAAATTTTTTAACACTCTTTCTTCAATATAACAAATCTTATCCATCATATGCTAAAGAAATCGAAATATGCATAAAAGAAGTCAACAAAAGTATTCGTGCAAAATCGACAACTTCAGCTACAGCAGCATAAAAAAAGCCATCTATAAAGGGCAACTGCCTCATAGATGGGTTAAAAGATTAAGTTTACGGTTTAACAGAAGAACGGCAAATGAGCTCATCGCACAATCACTCATAAGTTGGTAGCCCATTTTCACAAATAGCTCATTGCTAACGCTAATCAAAGCTAGCGCCATAGTATACATAATTAAAGAAAGCTATGCATCATTCACTAATACAATCGAGAAAAAGCAATCTCACAACAGAAGACGAACGACTAACAAAATAGTTACAAAAAAAATCTGTCAAATTTTTTGAGGGATTTTTCTCTGCATCGAAAGCGTAACATTTTAAAGGGGCATGTCCCCCACCTTTCATCTTGAATATGTATGTTTTAAAAGGGTTTGATTTCTCTTTCTTGTCCTGCAAACGTACGAAATCTGCCATGAGTCACCTTACTTTCTATTAAAAATTCTATAGAACCGTATCGATTTTTTGTATACCCTAAGCTTTCTATTATAACACTACTAAATAGAATTCAATTTCGAAACGTCAAATTTTGGACATAATTTCAAATGGTCTCTGACTTTCTCCATACAAAAATCCGTTGTTTTCCCCCATTAACACAAAAAAGCAAACTATGGAATGTTCTAGTTTGCTTTCTTTTTGGACTTCACCGTATGCATTTAATCATATTGCTTTTTCACTGGTTTATAAATTCGTGCTTTTTTCAGTACTGTTTTAGGTACTTGAAGAGTTGCGGTTACGACGCCTGGATGACGACCAATTTCAATTGAACCTGTAATTGTCGCTCGATTCATAATCTCTGGCTCGCTCATTTCAAAAAGCCTTGCAGCACGGCTGATAGCATTAGCCGTTGCTTCATTTAATGATGTTCCAGAGCCGACAATTGATACAGGAAATGCTTCCTCCACTTGCTTAACGCCAAATTCCTCTGCAAGCTCACGTGCACGACGTTTTTCTTCCTTTGTAAAAGGTTTAGCCGTATAAGGTAAATCCTCTAAATTTGGCAATAAAATAGGGCCATCCAAAGCTACTTTTTTCAATACACTTACCTGAAGCTGAACAATACCAGCAACATCCGTTGTATGTCCCGCAATTTCACCATCCCCTTGCATTGCGTGCATATCACCAATATACACACCGCCACCTGGAACCTTTACTGGGCAAATAATAGTTGCCCCCTCACGAACGCGGCTTATATCCATATGTCCATCTGTACGATGTGTATCTAATTCAGTCTGCGTAAATGAATACTCATGGGGTGCACCGATTAAAAACGAACCAAAATCACCAGCATTGTGGGAGTCTGGCATTGCCTTTGAGGGTGTTGTTCCAAGCTGCCCTAAAAATGGTCGCATTCTTGCCATAACACCAATCAAATCACTTGGCGCTAACGCAACTACAGGATTTTGCACAGAATTTTCAGGTGTACGCATATAATTTTTCGCATCAAGTGCAATACGACGAGCCCCTTCTCGTCCAACAGTGACACCAATATTGCCCTTATGATCTAACGCCATAGTATAACCATTCGTCATGTTAAATGGTGATGTTTCAGTATCACATGTCGAACAGCGAATAGCCTGCCGACCTATCCCTTTGACAACTGTATTAGGATGAAGCTTACCACAGCCTGGGCATTTTACTGATACGAACGGATCCCCAATGAATCGATCTACAATTACCTCATCGTGCCCAGATGCTGTTGCTACGGATGTTACCTGTAGTGATTTAATCTTGATAACAATGGCGTCTCCTACCTCTGCCCCTTCTACAAATACAGGCTTTGTTACTTCATGTCCACCACGAATCGTGGGTGTGAGCATCGGGCCCCAACATCCTGGTGTCGTATTAGCAATGATTGTTCCACCGTCTTTGACAGGTCCAAGCATTTTCCTTTGTGGATCTAAAATACCATCTATGAACTCATTTACGAATAATGTTTCGACGGCTTGCGGCTGCTGTACAAGATCTTCCCTTTGTATTTCTTCTTTTTCTAGTACATGCAATTCGTTTATCATTTTTTTCGTCACGCCCCTAGTTTTTATTTTATGTATATAGATTTTTGATCAATTATGCCTCGGTATAATTGCGTCCGGAATCGGCTTTGTTCTTGCACAAAGCCGATTCTGTGACAAGCGCCGGAGGCTTTGGGGGAACGT
>NZ_JBHZDH010000015.1:34106-105723 GCF_042755925.1 Lysinibacillus sp. NPDC059133
TTTTCTCTCTCGACTTTTTTTTTTTTTTTTTTTTTTTTGTTTTTTTATAATTTTCTATGGTTATTATTTGCGCCGTATTAGGTTTTTGTTCTTGCACAAAGCCGATTCTGTGACATCCGCCGGAGGCTTTGGGCCAACGTGATGTTGGTCACTCAGTCGCGTATTGTTGTTGTTGTTGTTGTTGTTGTTGTTGTTGTTGTTGCTGTCGCTTCGCTTTCGCACAGATAAAACCGTGTTGCTGTTGCTTCGCTTTCGCACAGATAAATTGCCACAGGACGTGGCGTTCTTAGACTGAGTTCCTCTTTCTCAGCGGGTGTTTGGACACCTGTACCTGTCGCTACGCTTTCGGTACAAAAGAAATTTGCTGAAAGAAGTTAAATTTGATTTCAACGCTTGATATATCTCTTTGTAGTAAATTGCCGCTTGTAAAACTTAATTTCGACATCAAGTTCGATAATTCCTTCCATTTCGAGGAAAATGTCACTAATCGTATGTATTGAATAATTACAGTAGCGTTGAAATCTTTTTTCTTCGTGTATGATTTTCATCCAGTAGAATTGTTATAGAACATATGGAAAATTATGACGTTCATTTTATATATTTTCAACCATTTATACATAAAAAAGCACAGACTCGTACAAATGCAATGTAAAAGTCTGTGCTTTTATTGTGTAATAAACACAAGCATCTTCATTTCTTTTTAGGTGTAGGCAGTTTTAGTACTATGAAAATGAGTATAGTTAATAATAATAGAGCTAGAGCAATATTGATTGTATTAGATGGACCAAGAACTCTGTAAAGTAATTGAGCAAAAGTTGGTATCCCTAACCACTTGAGTATACCAGGAAGCACCAATATTCCAGATAAGAGTCCTAAAATCATCGGTGTCCAATACTTCCGAGCCAATACTTTCATCCCCTTTTGGTTATTTGATATCATCGACTAATTTACTTAAATTAGTTAGACAATATTTTTGAAGTCATTTATCAATAAACAAAATATTCTGTTTATTATTTATTCTACATCACAATTCCAGCTATTTCAAGAATTTTGCTATTATGTATTGGGTAATAAAAACGCTCCAGCGATCAGTAGTCAAACACTGGAGCTAGTTAGTGCTAATTTCCAGGATGAATTGTGGTGCTAATCCAACAAGAAATGTTAAAAACAAGATCATCATTGACAAATATATAAAAATTTTTATTCGCAAATAATACCGCCCCCTTCTTTACCAATATGTAAAGTATAAAAGTTGAATACTAATTTACATAAATAGCTTATACAAAATCAAACCTTAACATGATTAATGTTAAGGTTTGATTTCACAATAATTATACCAAACGTGTTATTTATTTATAGTTCTCGTCACATCGAACAAACCATTCCTTACCCGTTTTGGAATCGTAGCCAAATTAGGCAGGGCATCCCTTAAAGTAGCAACAACTTGTATGCTTTGAACAAAATGGAACATAAGTAATTATTTTTCCTGCAAAGGTATTTACGGGTTACTACCTTAAGAATTTTAATTCAAGTAATGAATGTATCCACCTTTTTTGAAATAATAAAGAAATGGTTATCGCGCCACTACTAAACATATAGCTATACGCTATTCTTAAAACTCTAGTGACGATTTACAATAAAAAGGGTCTTTGTGCTTGTTGATTGCACAAAAACCCTTTCGTTATCTTCCCTAGGTTATTATTTTTTGTGGATATTTAATCTCTTAGTGCGAATTTCACATGGTTGGTCTTCACACGCTTTCCACGGGTACTGTTATTTTAATGGAATTGTCACAGGATCCATCTCTTTTAATTCCGTGCCTTTTCCTGAGCCCAAGGAGAAATAAATAACAGGGACAAATGTAATGGATGTAGCAGTTGGATTGATAGCCTGGACAGTAGCACTTGATTTATAAGAAATACCACCGTCGCGACTTGAAGCACCATTTCCATTTACCACATACGTATTGCCTAAATTATCTCGTAGTTCTTCAAATTGAACTGTAACTTCCGGCCACTTTTTTATCACTTCTGGGTTTGCTTCATAATCAAAATTAATAACAGTAGACATATCATTTTTTTCAAGGGCTGTAAATCGAGCTGTGACATCATAGTTTGAAACAGTTTCATTGACTAGCTGTAGCTCACCTGCTAGCTTAGAGACCTTAAAATTAAATGCCCAATCCCCCTCCACTTTTGTATCGTTATCCGTGTTGAGAAAAGCTTCTGGTTTCCACGTCATTTCTAATTCATCTGGAGCTTCTTTATCAAAATCAGGTGTTATTTTTGCTAATCCAACATATTTATTATCACTTATCTTTTCCAGTCGACTACTTCCTACCGCACCTACAGCATCCTTAATATCAATGAACTCACCTTCTATAAATGGAAAAGTGCCTAAATCTATATCTGTTTCAAGTGCATAAGAAATTGTCAGTGATGTACCGTCATACACAGCATTTTCTATCATCATAGATAAGCCATTACTAGAGTGAACCTGTCCAATTTCCGTTGCGTAACTATCAAAGTCCTCAAACATTGTGTTTTTATTATCAAAATAGCTAGCAATGTTTTTCATAAACGGAATTTGTGAAGCAAGTGTAGGAAAAGTAATACTTACGGTCGTTACCATACTGATGCCAATTATTGCGGCCGCTGCTATATGACGCACCCATTTTGGCATACGCTTTCTCGTTGCTTTCTTTTTTAAAATCGTTTGTTTAAGGTTCATTTTTCGCTGTGCAGATAATTCAATTGGGTCAATTTGATCCACATCCAAGTCCAGCCACTCTTTATAACTTTTCGTCATATAAATACCTCCTTCAACTGTATTGTTGATGCTAGTTTCTTCTTCCCTCGATAAATTCGGTTTTCTACGGCTGCTTTTGATAAATGCAGTGCTTCTGCTATCTCAGCATTCGTTAAATGCAAATAATACCGCATCATGAAAATATCTCGATCTATATTTTCTAAGTGACTAATGGCTAATAGTAAATCGTTTCGTTGCTCCTTTTTTAAAAGCTCCTGCTGTATATCTTTTATATCAGGCTTTTGCAAGAGCTCCTCGTCTCCTTTTTCTCTTTGCTGTTGTTTTTCAAGCTTACGGAATAAATCTATGGCTTTATATTTTGTCAGCATCCCTATCCATTTTTTGAAATCCTCTGATTCGCCCTTAAATTGCTTTGCATTTTGCCAAATGGCTAGGAATACATCATTAACACAGTCATCAATAGAATCTTTATTAATACCGGAAAGAATTTTATATGCTATCGCATGTACGAAGCCAGAATAATGTTCAATTACATACTCAAGCGCATCTTCTTTTTGGCTTTGTAAACGGCTTATGAAGTTTTTAGATGTGCATCTCACCATTTCGCCCCCTTTATGTTTATTTGAAAAAGCTTCTTCACTAACTATATCGAAGCTCACTCACTAAAACTCTCAACTATTTCTGTGAAGAATGATGATTTCTTAAAAAACCTTCAGTAATGTTTCAATCTCCTCTTTCAAGCAAGTTTCATTTATAATGAGTCACATAAGAAACTTCAATCTGTTTGAAGATCCCAAGCTAAGATGGCCACTTCTTAAGGAAATTTATCACCCACGACTCTATTCTGATTAGTTAGATCAAACTTCTTTAGGACTCATCACAAAAAATCAGGGATGAAATTTGTTAAAACATGTACCATCTATATGAGTTGATTGGAGTGAAGACTTGGCGACCAGTGTCACAAATGAGATCCTGGAGCGAGCAAGTAGAGGAACGAAGGCTAAGAAGATTACGTCCTGTGATAACGCCTTCGTGACCAACATCTTTTTGATCCAAGTGCTCAGTCGGAACGGTAATCAACTCCACGGTATATTGAAGAATCTTTTTAGGGTTATAAGGAATTGTTTATCGCGCTACTGCTAAACTTATTAGCTATACACTATTCTTAAAATTCTAATGACGATTTACAATAATAAAAAAGAAAGGACGTGTGAACGATGCAAGAGCCAACTATTCTAGTGGTGGATGATGAGGCTGATTTAGCAAACCTTCTAAAAGTCAGCCTGCAAAAAGAAGGTTATAAACAAATTCATACAGCTGGCTCCATTCAAGAAGCCTGGATGAACTTTCAACAAACACAACCCGATATTGTACTTCTTGATGTAATGCTTCCTGATGGCGAAGGTTACGATTTATGTCGTCGTATTCGAGAGGTGTCGCATGTACCAGTGCTTTTCATGTCAGCGAAAAATGAGGAAATTGATAAAATTTTAGGACTTGCTATCGGAGGAGACGATTATATTACGAAGCCTTTTAGCCCTAAAGAGGTTGCCTATCGTGTGAAAGCACAGCTTCGTAGAGCGGGCTATCAAACGCTGGAAGCAGCGCCAGTAGCTTCCGAGAAGTCGATTCAAGTTGGTCCATTCTTGCTTAATGGGGATGAAACGGAAGTACATAAGGACGGCGTTTTATTGGAGCTAACGGCGAAAGAGATCGGCTTGATGGCTTGCTTTATGAATAATCCTAATCGAATTTTAAGTAAAGAAACGCTGTTTGAACGTGTATGGGGAGAGGACTTTTTCGGCTCAGACAATACCGTAATGGTACATATTCGACGTCTGCGTGAAAAGGTTGAAAAAGATGCATCGAAGCCTGTGTATATTACAACTGTAAAAGGGCTTGGCTATAAATTTGTCGTTCCAAAAGAGGCGCAAGTATGAAATGGAAATTAACAGCTAGATTCCTTCTTTCTGTGCTGTCGATTGTTATTATTGTTATTTTCTTGAATACAGCCATTTTAATTGGGTTTTTCATTTTTCAACAGGTAAAAGATTACGATCATACAACTTCGTATTCAGAGGAAAACTTCGTGCGCGAGTTCCAGCAATATATTGATATAAGTAATGGAACGCCAGCAATAAGCAAGGATGGACTTCAACAATTGCATCAGCGAAATGCCTGGATTCAATTACTTGATAGTAATGGACAGGTCGTTGAAGCCCATTTTGCTCCAGATAAAGCTCCTTCACACTATGCGCCGATTGACTTAATTCAAGTTTATAAATATAAAGAATTCGATGTGGATACTACCGTGTATGTGGGAAGTAAAGAAAGTATTAGTTATCTTATCGGCATCGAGGAAAGTGGCGTTACTAGATATGTCACTCATTTTTCTGGCTCATCAGTCTTACAGTTTATTGGCAAGTTTGGTTTGCTTATTGTCATTGCTGATTTATTAGTAGCTACACTCGTTGGGTGGCTTTTCGGTCGAACATTGACCAAACCTCTACATGCAATGATTGAACGTATTCGTCATTTAAAGAATCATGAGCATGTGACTAGTAAAGTGCCAGGTGGTGTGTACAAACCTGTTTTCGAGAATTTAAATGAGGTATCAAGAGAACTAGCTGCACACGAGCAGGAACGCAAACGACTTGAGATGATGCGTGAGGAATGGATTAGCAATGTATCACACGATATGAAAACACCACTTGCCTCGATTCGTGGGTATGCGGAGCTACTGAATGATGGAAAATTAACTACTGATGAACAAACAGAATACGTTCAGATTATCGAAAAACAATCATTGCATATGCAAGATTTACTGGATGATTTAAATTTAACTATGCGATTAAGACATCAGCAGCTGCCACTCAGCTTAACCGAAGTAAATATGGTGCAATTTATTCGTGAAATCGTTATTGATACACTCAATACTCCTCAATATGAGCAGGCCAATATTGAATTTAATGCAACTAAAGATGTCATCAAGCATCTCATTGACGAGCACTTTATGCGACGAGCGGTAATGAATTTTTTACACAATGCATTGCTTCATAATCCTTCCGACGTATCAGTTAATATTCTTGTTGAAGATCATTCAATTACGATTTCTGATAACGGTAATGGCATTTCTGCCGAAGATCTTGAACATATTTTCGAGCGCTATTATCGAGGGACAAATACTGAGCAAACACATGGTACCGGTTTAGGTACTGCTATTGCTAGAGATATTATTGAAGCGCACGGAGGAACTGTAACGATTACCTCTGAAGAACAACAAGGTACAACTGTCAGCATTCAATTACAAGAAGAAAAAAAGGAGTAGCCAGATACTAGGGACTACTCCTTCATCTTATTTCTTAAATTGATCTTGTACTTTTTTAGGTAGCTCATGGAATTTTACTTCATCATATGATGTAACTTCCGTTTCTTTTTTTACATAAAGCTTCATGTATGCATCGTGGCGTAAATTTTTCTGAGCTGAAAACTTTAATGTTTGCTCTTCACCATTTTTGTCATAAGCAGGTACCTCATACCAATATGACTTCCATATTTCGCCGTTACTTGCCTTGAATTCCTCTACTTCACCATCAGTAGTGATATGAACATAGTATGCTTCTTTATTTAAACGGTTAAAATCTACGGTCATCAGAACAACAAGTCCTGCTACGAACAATAAAAACAATGCTCCTATACCTAAGAAGACTTTTTTCATATTAATTCCCCTGTCTAACAATTTTATAGAATGAACGAACTGTAAAGATATAATATACGCCGTAAATTGCAGAATAAGCAATCATCCACAGTATTACTGGTTTCGTTATATCCATACCAAATAGTTGTGAAAAGGCTAGCAGCGCAAATGCACTATGTGCGATACCAACAACAAGTGGTGCACTAAAGATAACGGCAACCTGCCCTGCAACTGTTTTTAATATCTGTTTTTTATTAACACCGATTTTATTTAAAATCGCATATTTAGACTGATCTTCCTCTGCCTCAGTTAAAATTTTGAAGTAAATAATACTTCCTGTCGCTGCTAAAAATACTAATCCTAAAAAGCTTCCTACAAACAATAGTGATCCTACAGTAGCTAAACTAGCCTCATAACTTTGTGGAACACTTGAGAATCCTTCCTGCTGTTCAGTAGCTAGTTGATTGGAAATCTCCTTTGAAATAGCTTGTTGCTTCAAGTCATTATCCATACCAACTACCTGCATTTTAACACTTTCTGCATTTGTTGCAGCGAATACTTTATCATTAACAACGAGCACTGTACCAGCTGCAATAAAGTTTAATACACTCTCTGTATACATTTTATCAACATGGAATGATTCCCCGTTCTCCAATTTAAACCCTTCACCCGTAAAATCATGTGAAAAACGTTCATCGAAGCTTGCATCAAGTAAAACGGTTGAACCATTTGCAATGTGCAGTTCTTCATCTTTCCCCTGCAATTTTGCTAAATGATTATAGTCAGATTCCTTTAATAATGTATATTCAAAAAACGAAAATTCATTATCCACGCGTAAATTTTTCACAGAAAGCGATTCGTTGTACAAGACGTCTTCTTGAGAAAATTTTACCGTATCGCCCTTCCACATAAATGTGTTAGGTAGCATATGGCGTACGCTGGCTTCTGCATTGTAATACATTCCGAAAACGCCGCCGCCAGCTGTGATTGTTGTCGCACTTAAAATAGCGATGATCGAAAGCGATTTAGCATTTGCTCGAATACGGTACAATAATTGTGATACACCAATTAAATTCAAGCCTTTCCATGACCAAGAAGTTGCTTTTTTCAACGCCGTTAATACAAATACGCTAACACTATGAAATAATAGATATGTCCCTGCAATCGTTACACCTATAACCATTAGTGGAGTACCTAGCACTGTGAAAAATCGCCAAATATTGCTCGTAAATATATCTTCAGAGGCTGTATAATATCCAAATGCAATTAGCGCTGTCCCAAGAATAGCTGCTAAGAATGATGCACGTGGAATTTTCTCTCCTTGCTTCTCAGCATGGAACAGGTCAATCAATTTAAATTGATAGATGACACGATAGCCCTGTAAAGATGTGAATAAAAATAGTAGTGTAAAAATTCCTGCTGTATTTACTAGAGCCTCAGTAGAAAATGTTAAACTTCCTACAACATCATAGCCCATCAAACGTACCAAAATCATTAATAAACCTTGTGACATAAAGAATCCAAGAACAATTCCTAGTACTAGAGAGACAAGCCCAATCACTAAATTCTCGAAAAAGAGCATTAAGCCAATTTTTTGCTTACGCACACCAAGTAGCGAGTAAAGTGCTACTTCCTTTTTTCGTCTCTTCATAAAAAACGAATTAGAATACGCCATAAAGATGATAATAAAGAATAATAGCACAACAGATGATGCACTCATCAATCCTTTAATTTGCTGCGATGATTGTTTTAAGGCTGAAAGATCATCATTATATTTCAATGTCACAAACGTAAAGTAGATGACGATACTAAAGACCATCGAAGCGATATACAAAAAGTAATTCGACAAATTGCGCTGAATATTTTTACGCGCTAAACTAAATAACGTCATTTACTCCACCTCCGATGCCAGCAAGCACCTGTAATATCTCTTGGAAGAATTGCTTTCTTGTTTGAGTACCACGATGAATTTCCTTAGAAAGCTGTCCATCCTGAATGAATAGAATACGCTGGCAGAAGCTTGCTGCAAATGCATCATGCGTAACCATCATAATCGTGGCAGCTTGTGAATTATTTAAATCACTTAAACTTTCAAGCAAGTCTGTTGCTGATTTTGAATCAAGAGCACCAGTCGGCTCATCCGCAAAAATTAATTTCGGCTCTGTAACTAACGCACGTGATGAGGCTGTACGTTGCTTTTGCCCACCAGAAATTTGATATGGGTATTTATCGAGTAACTCTTTTATCCCGAACAGTGTAGCTATACGTTCTACCCTTGCGTTAATTGCCTTTGTTGGCACTTTTGCAATCGCAAGAGGCAGTACGATATTTTCACGAACTGTTAAAGAATCGAGTAAGTTATAGTCTTGGAAGATAAAACCTAGATTGTCGCGACGGAAATCTGCTAACTCCGCATCCTTCATGCGCGCTAAGTTTGTATCACCAATAATAATTTCACCAGTCGTTGGCGTATCAATTGTGGCTAACACATTAAGTAGCGTCGATTTCCCAGCCCCTGAAGGCCCCATTACACCAACAAACTCTCCTTTTTCTACTTCAAATGATATATTCGATAGCGCTGTAAATGTATTTGCGCCTTTGCCGTAAGTTTTTTCTACATTTTGTACCTTTAATAATGGCGTCATAAACGCTCACCTCTTCTTTCTGACTTTAGTATACGCCCTCAAACTTACAGCAAATTTGTCGCAAGCTTACAACAACCTTAAATCAAAGGCATAATGAGGGGTTGATTTCCGTTTCGACTGAAGTCGCCCAGTCTCCGCTCCAATCAACCTATCCACATGACATACGTTTTAACAAAATGTCATCCAACTTTTGAGTCTTATCGGAACACTTTTGGGATTTATCACCCAACTTTTGAATTTTATCTACCAACTTTTGAATTTTATCTACCAACTTTCACGTTTTATCTACCAACTTTTGAATTTTATCTACTAACTTTCATGTTTTATCCCCCAACTTCTGAATTTTATCGACATCTTCACCTTTCAAAGAGCAAAAAAAGATTCACACACAAACTTGTGCGTGAATCCTTCCTCTATCTTTTTTATGCTAATACTTTTTTAATATCATCCTCAAAGCTACTTGGTTTATCAGCTGATCCATAGCGGCCAACGACTTCACCATTACGATTCACAAGGAATTTTGTGAAATTCCACTTTACACTGTTGCCGAGAAAGCCTTTTGAATGCGATGTCAAATGCTCAAAAATAGAGTGTGCATCCTTCCCATTGACCTTCACTATTTCATGCATAGGGAACGTCACCCCATATTCCAAACGACATTGTGATGCCGCTTCCTCAGCAGTTGCTACCTCTTGCTTAAACTGATTTGATGGGAAGCCAAGAACAACAAGGCCATCATCCTGGTATTTTTTATATAGACCTTCTAATTCTTCAAACTGGGGTGTAAAACCACATTTTGAAGCCGTATTAACAATTAACATTGCCTTGCCCTTATAACGATCTAAGCTATATTCAGTACCATCTTCTAGAGCAACCTGAATGTCATAAATGCTCATTTTTAATAACCCCCTATGTTATAAACGCGCATTTATTCTGGCAACCTGCTGTAGCGGATCCCAAACACCATTGAATGGAGGCGCGTAGGCTAAATCTAAATCTAGTAAATCTGGTAACGTCATTTTATTGTATAAGGCTGTCGCAAACACATCGATCCGTTTATCAACACCTGCCGGACCAATAATTTGTACGCCTAAAAGCTGTTGATCTCGTTTACGAACAACAATTTTAATAAACATCCGTTGGGCACCTGGATAATATCCTGCAATATGACGCGCAGACAATTTAAATGCCTCATATTCAAAACCTAGCTCTTTAGCATTGCGCTCATTAATACCAGTCGTGGCAATCGTTAAATTGAAAAACTTTAAAATCGAAGTACCTACAATCCCACGAAACGGCGCAAACTTGCCCGACATATTGAGTCCCGCTAAACGACCTTGCTTATTAGCTGTCGTTCCAAGAGGTATATAATCTAAACGTTCTTTCACCATATTAAAATGCGTTGCACAATCGCCCGCAGCATAAATATTTTCAACAGATGTCTCTAAATGTCGATTGACGATGACTGCGCCATTTTTAGCTAGTGCTATGCCTGTACTCTCTAAAAATTGCGTATTCGGTTTAATCCCCACAGCCATAATGACTAAATCTGTATCAAAGACGCCATTGTCCGTCATCACACGCTCAACACGGTGATTCCCCTCAAACGCCTCTACTTTTGTATTTAGAACAAGTTCGATATCATTCTTTTTCGCTTCCTCATGAACATGTTGTGCAAGCTCTTCATCTAGAATCCTAGCTACATAGCTACCTCGTTGAATTAATCTCACTTTTTTGCCGCAAGCATGAATCGTCTCAGCCATCTCTAGTCCAATATAGCCTGCACCTATAATTGTTACATTTTCTATATCTGGCGTTAAATCGGCTAGTAAATCCTCTAGCTGAGGTATTGTTTTCACCGTGTGTATCCCAGTTAAATCTGAGCCCTTTTCCACTGGCATAATAGGATCCGCGCCTGTTGCAATCAGTAGCTTATCATAAGGAATTTCAAATGATTCCCCAGACGACTGTGTTCCAAAAACAAGCTTCTTGTCTACATCAATTCCGTTAACCTCATGACCAACACGGGCATCAATACCGTACTTATCACGAAACGTTTCTACATCTCTTGCTATAAGACGCTTTGTCGATGAAATACGCCCATCTACAACATAGGGCAAGCCACACTGCCCATATGAATAAATAAATCCACGTTCTACAGATGTAATCTCTGCTCCTGGTACATTTCGATAAATTTCCATTGCTGCTGACATTCCGGCAGCATCTCCTCCGATGATTACGTATTTCATCCAACAATCCCCCTTATTTTTTTCTCGTTGCTAGTAAGCCTGCATAATAGTCCATATAAAAACGGCGTTTACCTCCACTTACAATGACACGTATTACATGAATAGCAATAACCATTGTTAGAACAAAGTTCGCTATAAAGGCTAACAATGTAATGACAATTTGTAGTACATAAAATGGTGAATCCATATCTAATTTTATATGGCCTATCATTGTTATAATCTCCGAAGTACAGACTACCACGAGAATAGCAACACAACGGCGCCAAGATTGACTTACAATACTTTTGCCGTTTTCACTTATCATTGTAAATCGCATAAACTTCATCCCTAATGTTGCACCTTTTGTAAAGCTTGGAACAACACCAAAGAGCAACATATACAAAGCAATTTTTACTAAAAACTCGAAAATGCCATTATAACCGGTTACGACACTAACGAAGAACAAAATAACTTGCGCTATAAATAAATCTATTGCTAGTGCCAACAAAATAGATAATGGTTTGACAATATCTTTCTCGACCATTTCTGCTGTTTTAGCCGTCACCTCTTCATGAGATGGAAACAGCGCCCACACAACAGGGGCTAAGAAGAACCCTAATAGTGCACCAACACTGTTAAGTATTAAATCATCCACATCAAAAATTCGATACGCACAATTAAAGATGCCATAAATCCCTGTATATTGGGTTACCTCATAAAACAATGTTAGCAAAAAGCTAAATAGAAATGCACGCTTCCAGTACTCTCTTTTTTTAAGAAAATAACGCAAGTACACGCCAAACGGCATGAGCAGTAAGAAATTATAAAATGCCTGATAAAAAGCAGGCTGCTTTGGGATATAAATCCATGTTGATGGATTCGTCAAAACAATCCCACTACCCTTTAAAATATCAGTGACAAATTGAAAAGGATGTAAATTATAATGCACTGTATCTGGAGCTTGCAGAGAGCAAGTATCACGTGTTTCTGGGAAAGGCAATAAGACTAAACATAAAGCCGATAAGAAGTAAAAAATAAATGAGAACGTAATAATCGTTTTGGATACAGATAAGTAGCCATATTTCCGATACGTATAAATTAGCCAAGGTACAAATAGCACAAAGGTTGCGAAAATTGTTATTAAAAAAGCTACCATTATTGAATGTGTATAAACTGACATAGAACACCTCTTCGTTTAAAAATCCCCGTTTTTTTATATCTTAAACATAGTTTAGCTCATGAACACAACACGAATATTTCACTAATCTTAAATAATCCTTAATTTAAAAATAAGGCAGTCAAATATATTTTTGGTCATAAAGTTAAAATTCCGCATAGACTCCCAGGAGACAAACAAGAGTACGCAAATGTAGCTCATGCCTGCCCACTGAAAGAAAAGCGGAATTTTATCAAATAAGGAAATATTAATTTTTGTTAAAAAGACTTTTACGCAGGCATACTATGCTTTGGCGATTTCTTCTTTGCAAAATGCTAAAATCTCTTCTAGCTCTTCATCCTCTAATGCAAAATCTAAATACTCACCTTTAGCTTTTTCTAGGATGAAGTAATTTAAAATATATGGCTCTTCACCTTTTTCAGCAATTAGTACACGAAGCTCAATTCCTGCTTCATGATAAAGCTCATCTTCTTCATCAATATCTACATCTAAAATAAATTCATAACGCTTACCTTCAATAATGTTTGTTGGATCTAAAATTTCTTCCATTGAGAATTGTGTAATTTCCATTGTATGATCTCCTTTTAGTTAACCTGTTCTTTTATATATTAAATCAAATTCAGCATGGGTCAACTAGAAAACTCGTATACACTTGAAAGTAATTATGCCAAAATGAAAATAAAATAATTAAGAGATGTGATTCTCTTAAGGATACTCTACATAAAGGAGGCTTTTTCTTGAAAGAGCTACTATATTATCAAAATGTTATGCTACGTGAATTTGATGCAACAATTGTCAATAAAGGAACAGATATAGATGGCCGTAACTACGTGGTGCTATCAAATACTGCATTCTATCCAACAGGAGGCGGACAACCTCATGATACAGGTACTTTAAATGATATCGAGGTCATTGATGTTGTGAAAATTAATGATGAAATTCGTCACTATATTCAAGGCGATTCTTCAAATTTAGTTGGAAAAGTGCATGGACAGTTGAATTGGCAACGACGCTTTGATCATATGCAGCAACATGCAGGTCAACATATTTTAACAGCGGCCTTTGTCGAGCTTTTTGATGCACCAACTGTTAGCTTCCATTTAGGTAGTGAGCAGGTCACAATTGATATTGCTGTAGATGCCCTAACGGAAGAACAGCTTATGGCCGCGGAAGCCCGTGCCAATGAAATGATTCTAGAGAACCGTCCAATTGAAACGACATGGATTACAGAAAAAGAACTAGAGAACTACAGCCTACGTAAAGAGGTAGCCGTCACAGGAGATATTCGACTTGTTATTATTCCAGACTTTGATTACAACGGTTGTGGCGGTACCCACCCAACATCAACAGGACAAGTCAGCACAATAAAAATTCTTGGCACAGAAAAAATGAAAGGCAATATTCGTGTCTCCTTTGTCTGTGGTCACCGAGTATTAGCTGAGCTAGCCATGCGAAAGAAAGTACTAGCTGACGTTGCAAGACAATTAAGTGTACCTGAGGCTGAAGCAGCTACAGCACTTACAAAAATCTTAACAACACAGAAAAATACAGAAAAAGCACTTGTGGCGGCAAAAGAAGAGCTGCTAAATTATGAAGCAAAAGCGCTAGTTTCTAGTAAAAAACGTATTATTACCGCTGCCTTTACTCAGCGTACTATGCAAGAGCTTCAAAAATTAGCTCGGACTGTTGTCGCTGAACAGGTAGATGCTATCGTATTACTTGTTTCAGAAAATGAAGACAAGCTTCAGTTTGTCGCAGCACGTGGTGCAAAAGTTGAGAAAAGTATGAAAGACATCGCTGCCAAAGCACTGCCACTCGTTAATGGAAAAGGCGGCGGCAGTGATCATATGGTACAAGGCGGTGGCGAGCGTACTATCTCTACCGAGCAACTATTAGAAGCTATGCAAGAAATACTAAACTGACTTTTCGATAATAAATTACAACAAAGGAGCTTTTCCATTACTGGGGCGGCTCCTTTATTCATTTATTCACATAATCACTTACCACACATACTATTGCTGCTATCTCCCCCCACCGATTTTATCCACACGTTATCCACAATTAACGCACAACTTATCCACATTTCGTCTCGATTACATCTATTCGATGCATCCGTTGGATTAAATTAAAAATTTTTCCATGTATACCTGATTATTATTTCCTTTTTTTGCTGATTATAAAAAATAGAATAGTTTCTATACATTTTGAGGGGAGGATTTCGATGAGTCCGGAAAAGGATATTTCACGTCGTGATTTTTTAAAAACAACAGGGATCGCAGCAGGTACATTAGTCGGCGGTGGCTTAATAGGAGGTCTTGTAGGCTATAACATGCCTGGTAAAGGAACTGCCACGCTAGAGCATGGGCAGCATGGAACCGCTACTGAAGAGACCGGTTCGCCAAAAGCTAAAATGTTCTTTATGAATCAACGAGATTTTAATATTTTAGCAAATGCTACTGAACGTATTTTCCCTGAGGATGATTTAGGTCCAGGGGCAAAGGGCTTAGATGTGCCCTACTTTATCGATCATCAGCTAGCGGGGCAATACGGCAGCAATTCTAAAGAATATATGCACGGCCCCTTTGGTGAAGGCGCTCCAACACAAGGCTATCAGAGTCGATTAACTCGTGCAGAAATTTTTAAGCAAGGTGTTCAAAAGCTGGAGTCGGAAGCACAAAATCGTTATAAAAAGAGCTTTAATGATATCGATGGGAAGCAAATGGACGAAATTTTAACTGCCTTCCAGAAAGGTGACGTGCAAATGAGTGGTGTCACATCTGCTTTCTTCTTTACTTTATTACGAGCCGCAACATTAGAGGGCGCTTACTCTGACCCTATTTATGGTGGAAATCGCAATATGGATGGATGGCGTATGAAAGGTTTCCCTGGTCATCAAATGGCGTATATTACGCAAATCGAAGATCCGAAATTCCAAAAAATTGAGCCTAATTCATTAGGTAGCCACTAATATAAGGGGGGTTAGAAAATGGCAACAACATTACCAGGTGTAGACGTTGTTACAGTAGGGGTAGGTTGGACCGGCGGCATTGTCGCTGCTGAGTGCTCAAAGGCTGGCTTAAAGGTTGTTGGTTTAGAGCGTGGACAAAGGCGTGGCACTGAGGATTATCTAACGGTCCATGACGAGTATCGTTATGCAATTCGTTATGATATTATGCAAAACCTTTCTAAGGAAACGGTAAGCTTCCGTAATAATCGCAATATGAAGGCATTGCCTATGCGTCAGCTCGGTTCCTTTTTACTTGGTGAAGGGCTTGGCGGCTCTGGTACACATTGGAACGGTATGACGTATCGCTTCTTACCATATGATTTTCAAATTAAAACATTAACAGACAAACGTTATGGACCGAAAAAACTTGGACCCGATTTCTTATTACAGGATTGGGGATTAACATACGATGAACTTGAACCCTATTTCGACAAATTCGAAAAAACGGCTGGTATTTCTGGAGATGATAAAAATCCATTTAGCGGAAAACGTTCAAACCCTTATCCGACCGGCCCTATGAAAATGACACCAATGCTTACGCAATTTGAAACAGCTGCAAAAAAATTAAAATTATCGCCTTACATGGTTCCTTCTGCAAATTTATCAGAAGTTTATAAGAACCCTGACGGTGAAACGATTAATGCTTGTCAATATTGCGGCTTCTGTGAACGCTTTGGCTGTGAATATGGCGCCAAATCATCTGCAGAGATTACTGTTGTTCTTACTGCATTAAAAACAAATAATTTTGACTTACGCTATAATTCCAATGTTGTTGAAATCTTAAAGAAAGGCAATAAAGTAACTGGTGTCCGATACATCGATACAATATCTGGTGAAGAATTTATTCAACCAGCAAACGCTGTTGTACTTACTAGTTACGTCTTTAATAATGCCAAGCTCTTGATGGTTTCTAACATTGGCGAACGCTATGATCCTGCTACTGGAAAAGGGACACTTGGAAGAAACTATTGCTATCAAATACTACCCGGAGCAGCAGGATTTTTTGATGAGCAGTATAACACCTTTATGGGTGCAGGTTCACTTGGTATGAGCTTAGATGACTATAATGGTGATAATTTCGATCATAGTGACTTAGATTTTATTCACGGCGGAAGTATCGCTCTAACACAAACGGGTGCACGCCCTATCGGCTCGAACCCAACACCCCCCGATACACCAACATGGGGATCAGAATTTAAAAAGCAATCGATTCATTACTATACACGCTCATTCGGGATTGGTGCACAAGGGGCTTCGATGCCACATAAAGAAAATTATTTATCTCTTGATTCTACGTATAAGGATGCTTACGGCTTACCTTTAATGCAGTTAACGTACAACTTTACGGATCAGGATCGCGCACTTCATAAATATATTTCAGCACGTGCGGCTGACATTATGAAAGAAATGGGCGCCAAAACTGTTGTCCCAAATGCCGAAATCACTGATTACAATATTGTACCGTATCAAACAACTCATAATACAGGCGGGACAGTTATGAGTTTAAAGCCAGAGGACGGCGTTGTGAATAACTACCTACAGCATTGGAATGTAGAAAATCTTTTTGCTGTGAGTGCTGGAAACTTTGCACACAATAGTGGTTATAACCCTACAGGTACCTTAGGGGCACTAGCCTACCGCTGTGCAGAGGGTGTTGTGAAATATAGCAAATCAGGCGGTTCCTTAGTATAACTTCTTTCAGCGGGTGTTTGGACACCCGCTGAAATAGAGGAACTCAGTCTAAGAACGCCACGTCCTGTGGCAATTTATCTGTGCGAAAGCGAAGCGATAGCAATAGGATTTTATCTGTGCGAAAGCGTAGCGGCAGCAACACGGTTTTATCTGTGCGAAAGCGAAGCGACAGCAACAACAACAACTGAGTGATCAACATCACGTTGGCCCAAAGCCTTCGGCGGATGTCACGGAATCGGAAAGGAGTTCTTTGTGCTTGCACAAAGCCGATTCCAGACGTAATTATGCCGAGGCATAATTGATATACTAAACAAATTATTAAAAGGAGGCAAAACTATGGGAGGTCTTGGAGCAATTGGACTACCTGGATTAATCGTTATTTTGGTCATTGTTTTAATCGTGTTTGGTCCTAAAAAATTGCCGGAAATCGGCGGTGCAGTCGGTAAAACATTCGCAGAGTTTAAAAAGTCCACGAAAGGGCTTATCGATGATGAGGATGATCCGGCGAAAAAAGAAGAAAAAAAATCTGACGCTTCGTAGGAGGTTATCCTATGGATCCATATGAAGAAGGAAAAAGAAAATATTTAAGTCCACTTGATAAGAAAGAAGCCGAGCCTCTCACCTCTGTAGAGGCTTTTGTGAAAGTTCCAGTAGAGACAATTGAACAGGATATGGTAGTAAATGAACCCCTTTTTCCAATTGCATCGTTGCTTGAACATCTCACTGAACTACGAAAACAAATGATTAAAGGGCTTATCGTATTTATTCTATTTTTTATTATCGTATTCTCTACCATTAATATTTGGTTTCCTTATGTCACTCGAGGACATTCACTAATTATTTTAGGGCCTTTAGAGGTTGTGAAATTTTACATGACGATTTCCACAACACTGGCATTCGGGCTATCTTTGCCCTTTTTAGTTCATTTTTTGTGGAGTTTCGTAAAGCCAGGTTTAAAAGAAGAAGAAAGCCGTTTCCTCGGTCTTTACGCACCTGTCATGCTTGTACTCTTTTTATTAGGCGTAGCTTTCGGTTATTTCATTGTTAATCCACTCAGCTATTCATTTTTAGTGAGGATAGGGTCAACTAATTTTGATGTTATGGTATCAGCCAGTGAATACATGCATTTTTTAGTGATGACAACTGTACCACTCGGACTACTCTTTGAATTACCAATTGTAGCCCTCTTTTTATCGTCCATAGGGATCCTGACAGCTGAATCCATGAAAAAAATACGAGGCTGGTCTTATATCGGGATGGGCGTTGGTTCTGCTTTGATTACACCACCTGATTTTATTAGTCAGCTACTCGTATTAATTCCAATGATTATTTTATATGAAATAAGCATCTATCTCGTTAAACGTATAGAGCGTAAACAAATAGAAAGCACTGCGTAGCAAAGACGCAGTGCTTATTTTTTCTTTAATTCCATTACAAGAATCTCTGGTGGATTAAAAACTCGAATAGGTACTGTACTATTACCTAATCCTCGACTAACGGCCATAGTTGTTGTTCCTTCCTCAATAACGCCAGCCGTATATTTCGGGAATATTCCCTGTCCTCGTGCGAAAAGACCGCCAATACCAGGAATTCGAACTTGTCCACCGTGTGCATGTCCTGCAAATACTAAATCAATTCCAAACTCCACATACGTATTAAACACTTCTGGTCGATGCGCTAGTAAAATCGTTAATACATTTGGTGGAACATTTTTTGTTGCTATCTCTAGCATTTCTTTCGTTGTTCTACCCGATAACGGATCTTCGATGCCAACAATCGCCAAGCGCTCCCCGTCGCGCTCAATGAAGGCCGATTCATTGGACAATACATGTACACCTAACGATGATAGCTCGTCATAAATTACATTCACTTTATTCGTCGCTACTTCATGGTTTCCTAGTACATAATAGACATCCGCTAATTTAACTAATCCTCTAACAGCCTGCAAGCTTCGCTCCAAATTATAACGATTACTATCAACTAAATCACCTGTAATAAAAATCAGGTCAGGATTTGTTGTCTTAACCTTTGCAATGAGTTTCTCTTGCTGTTCGCCAAAGAGAGCATCCTGTAAATCTGTTATTTGCGTAATGCGTAGCCCATCAAAGCTGGCGGGCACTTTTTCTGATTCGAATTCATGCTTGCTTACAACCAGCCAATGATTGTTTACGTACAAAAAAATGACTATAAAAACAACAAAAAAAGCTACATATAATAATTTTTTCAATCGCAATCGCTCACTTTGTGGCTACTTTTTCATCAGATCAATTTCGCCTTGGCGTAATTGTAGCTGTCGCTACAGAAAACATTTGCCACTGACTCTTCGCTTTCGCGCAGATAAACTGCCACAGGACGTGGCGTTATTAGACTGAGTTCCTCTCACTGAAAAGGAACACATCTGCATTCATCTCACCACCTTCAGAGGTGGGAGCTTCTACTAAATGAAGATAAAAAATCTGACCCCCCTATTATAAGCATAAAACAAAGTAATTGTAAGCACATACGCATAAAATCATTAGATTGCACAAAAAGAGTAACCTAACGTATACTGTCGACTGACTGTCAAGCATCCTTGGTTTATTACACAAACACTGAGGGTTTTTGTATGGGCACCTCCATGTTTATCATGTATGGATACCTCAACAAGTGAACCAAAGTAAACAAAAAACGCATTTAGACACTCCTTTAATAGAGTCTAAATGCGTTATCTCATTTATAATACTTTTTCTAAAAAATCCTTCGCACGCTGTGTAGATGGTGATAAGAAAAACTCTTCTGGTGGTGCATCCTCAATTAACTTTCCGCCATCAAGGAATAGTATACGATCAGCCACTTCACGTGCAAAGCCCATCTCATGCGTTACGATTAACATCGTCATCCCAGTATCAGCAAGATTTTTCATAACCGCCAATACCTCTTTTACCATTTCAGGATCAAGAGCTGAAGTAGGCTCGTCAAATAAAATTACTTTTGGATCCATTGCTAGTGCTCTAGCAATAGCAACACGTTGCTTCTGTCCTCCTGATAGACGGCTTGGATATTCATTGCGCTTTTCAAATAGACCTACCTTCGTTAATAAATCTTCAGCCTTTTTGATAGCCGCTGTCTTATCCATTCCTTTCACATTAATCGGTGCGTATGTTAAATTTTCAAGTACCGTTTTATGAGGGAAAAGATGAAAATGCTGAAATACCATACCGACTTCTTCACGGATCTTCATCATGTTTGTCCCTTTGTCCGTTAGAACGTCACCCGCAATTGTAATCTTTCCGCTCGTTGGTTCTTCTAATAAATTTAAGCAGCGCAGGAATGTTGATTTACCAGACCCTGATGGACCAATAATAGCAATTACTTCTTTTTCTTTAATTTCTGTTGAAATACCCTGTAGTACTTCGTTTTGTCCATATGATTTGTGTAAATCTTCAATTTTAATCACTTTTTCTCATTCCTTTCTCAATTCGTCTACCAAGGAACGTTAAGACAAGCGTCATAATGTAGTAGATCACACCCGCAAATAGTAAAGGCTCAAGATAGCGATATGTTGAACCACCTACAATGTAAGCACGGCGCATAATATCAAGTGCACTAATAACCGTCACAACAGCTGTTTCTTTATTTAATGTAATAAACTCATTTACTAAAGATGGTAAAATATTTTTTACGGCTTGTGGGATAATAATATCTTTCATCATTTTCGCATATGGAATACCTAGCGCTTGTGCCGCTTCCATCTGTCCTTTATCAACCGCATTAATACCAGCGCGGATGATTTCTGAAATATAAGCACCTGAGTTTAACCCGAATGCAATAATAGCCGTTGGAACTGGATCAATTTGAATATCTAATAATTGTGGCACTGCATAATAGATAATCATTAATTGTAGTACGAGCGGTGTACCACGGAAAATCGATGTATAAAAATCTGCAAACCAACGCAAAACATTCACTTTACCAATTTTGCATAACGCTAGTAATATACCAACTATAAAACCGATGATTGATGCACCGATTGCAATTTGAAGTGTAACACCTATCCCTTTTAATATATAAGGAATAGAGGGAATGATAGCTGTAAAATCTAAATTCACAGTGCCCCCTCCTTTCTTGTTCTTTTTTCAGGAAATGAAAGATATAAGCGATAGCTCGAAATAGAGCTATCGCAGTTAAACTTGCTTATTTAACTTTTAACCATTTGTCTTCTAGCTCTTTAATTTTACCTTCAGCAGCTAATTCTTTTAATGCTTTGTTAATTTTATCTTTAAGATCGCTTCCTTTTGGAACAGCGATTGCTTTAAAGTCTTCAGGTTGTTCTTTAACAGGGAACGCTTCTAGTTTATCGTTCGTATCAAGATAACCTTTCGCTACGCCACTTTCTACAATCCCCGCATCTAAACGCTTAGACATCATGTCTTGAACAATTTCAGGAATACGAGTACGTCCTTCAACGCTAGCATCTACTTCTTTTGCAATTTTATTACCTAAAGTTTCTTGGATAGAAGCGTTTTGGACACCAATTTTTTTACCAGCTAAATCAGCCTCTTTTTTAATTCCACTATCCTTTTTCACGATGAACACTTGCTCTGTTTGATTATATTTATCAGAGAAATCTACAACTTTTTCACGTTCTTTATTAGGTGACATACCTGAAATAACAATATCCACTTTTCCTGCTTGTAAAGCTGGCACTAGACTATTGAAGTCGATATCTTGGACTTCTATTTCTGCACCAATCTTTTCACCAACTAAGTTAATTAAATCAATATCAAAACCAATAATATCTTCACCTTTTGCAGCGTCAACATACTCAAATGGTGCATAATCAGATGAAGTACCTACTTTTAATACTTGCTTTTGTTCTGTACCTCCGCTAGCATTTGAATCTTTATCGCTTGCCTTATCATCTTTTGCGCCACATGCTGCTAGTACACCAATTACTAGAATGAGCATGAGCATGAAAAATTTGTTCTTCATATTCAACGAACTCCTTTTATCTATGTTTTATTGTCTATGAAACTCTTGTTCTCGAAAATTACCAAATGGATATTTATTCACTATAGAGAATAAATATCTATCTGCTAATAAGATATACTCTTTCGAAGTAATAATCAAGCTAATCTGAAAATTTCCCGATAAAATATTATATGCATAATTTTCCGAAAAATCAATCCTTTTAGGTTTCCAAAGGGAATACCGACTACCGATGGATAAGCTCAGTAGCACCAGTAGCACCAGTTCCACTGTAGCGAATTCTGTTTTAAATACTTTAAACGTAGCTTCGTCCACAGCGTTGTCATAAGGGCATCCTTTCATGCTCAGTGACCGTTTGATACCGAATGTTTCAAGACTCTCAGAAATAAGTTTGTTATCAAACTATACATGTTTTATAGGAATCCCTGCTAATCTCATTTCAATTGCTTTCATTTTCACTTCTACTGGATAACTAACTCTTGTCCCCATAGAAAAACACCTTCACGTTGATTTGTTACGGTACAATACCCGTTTTTCAACGAAAGGTGTTTTTATTTGTCTCATTTTTTTAGGTCAGTCTTATTTTCGAATAGAATCCTTTATTGTTCCATTTTTCCTGTTATTACGGTTAAATCTCCTGCCAATGGCGTTTCAATAATTTCCTTAACCCTAGCTAAAGAATTTGTCTGTCCAAGTGCCCACATTAATTTGGCAACGATTGCTTCCGTATTCATATCTCCGGAAAAAATAACTTGATGCTGCGCTACTTTGCGTCCCACTTCATACAGGAGCAAGTCCTCCCCTTCTTCCAGACATTGGGTCGTAATGACAACAGCAATTCCTTTATCCGTCAGCTCTTCGATTTTCGTAAGCAGGCTTCTTTCTTCAAAAGGCAGCCCGCCGTTTCCGAAACTTTCAATAATAATTCCTTTATATAAGTCTTTTAAACAATCAAAAATCTCAGGCTTAGCGCCAGGATATAATTTCATTAGAAATACGTCCGTACATAAATTCATATTGAATACAACCTTCTGTTCACTAGGTGTGGGTTTCCAATTATATTTCACTTCACTTTTATTTACAGAAGCAACATATGGGTGATTGATACTTTCAAACGCATCATAGCTTTTTGTCCGCATCTTAATCGCACGAGTTCCTAGGATCACTCTACCATCAAAAACGATAAACACGCCGCCTATATCCTCGCAAGCGATTCGTAAAGCGTCCGCAACATTTTTCTTAGCATCAGTTTTTTTAAAGCTCATTGGGATTTGCGAGCCGGTTAGCACAACTGGTTTGTCCAGACCTTGAAGCATATAAGACAGCGCTGAGGATGTATAGGCTAACGTATCAGTTCCATGAGTAATTACAAATCCATCGTATTCATCATAATTTTTATATACTGATTCAGCAATTTTTACCCAATGCTCAGGCTGCAAATTTGTACTGTCTATATTCATTAAGATTTTACCGTCGATTTTTATGTTATCGAATGCTTCTGGAAGGAAATGCAACAATTCTTCAACTGATAATACTGGAGTAAGCCCCTCATTTCCTTCTACACATGCAATTGTTCCACCGGTAGTAAGTATTAATATCTTCTTCATAAGCAACATCTCCAAAGTAATTCGAAAGGTGTATTTATTAAACACAATAATAGCTTTTACTTTAATTATTACAATATAAATTTAAACGTTTTATTTACACACCGCCCGCACAATGAATTATCTTAGCTTTGGTGGCAGGAGATCTTTCGGGATTGGTGCTGAATAGGTTTGACCCCCAAGCCGTTTGTTATGCTCAGCCTTGGCCGCAGTAAGTATATCAGGAGATTGTATGATTTCAATGGCAGTTGCTGCCATAATTTCTCCGGCTTGGAGCATTGCTTTTTGTGCATAGGAAACAGCACCTTGTGATACAACCTGCCAAGTATGCGGTGCGGTTCCAATCACCCATGTCGCTGTATTACATTGCATGGTTGGGACAATCCAACTAACATCTCCTACATCAGTCGAAGCATACATGAGTTCTTCGGTTTTAGACAGAGGTGGGATAACCGTAGCAATCGGTGAAGCAAGAAGCTTCTCTTGTGTTTCAAAATCAAACTTCATAATATTTTGTTGAATATCCTTATTACTTAAAGTTTGCTGAATTTCCCGAGCAAAATCCATTTCATCTTGTGTATACGTCGGCAGTCCAATTTCCTGTATTTTCTCATACATGACATTAGCCATAGTAGAGTTTGGAATTAACTCTGAATAGCCTCCTTCAAATTTGTAGTTCATGCTTACACTTGTCATTAACGCTGCACCTTTTGCAATATCAACGACCCGTTCAAAAATCTCATCAAGCTGCTCCCGTTTGGGTGCACGAATGGAATACACAACATCAGTATGAGCTTGTACAACATTTGGTGCATCGCCGCCTGCATTGGTAATCGCATAATGAATACGTGCTTCAGGGATAATATGCTCGCGCAAAAAGTTGACACCAACATTCATTAATTCAACAGCATCTAACGCGCTTCGCCCGAGATGAGGTACAGCTGCTGCATGAGCACTTCGACCTTCAAAGGAGAATTTAACTGTATAAGTAGCAAGAAAAGACATATTTAAAGGGGCGGTATAATTGCCAGGATGCCAGCTGAGAGCGAAGTCTACATCGTTAAATAATCCCTCCCTTACCATAAATACTTTGCCACCGCCACTTTCTTCAGCTGGACATCCATAATAACGAATCGTTCCACTCAGTTTGTGCTGCTTTAAATATTCTTTTATGGCCACGACAGCTGCAAATGATCCTGTGCCTAATAAATTATGACCACATCCATGTCCATGTCCGCCTTTGAGAATCGGAACGTGCTTTGAAATCCCTTCTTGTTGGCTTAACCCTTCTAGTGCATCGAACTCACCTAAAATTGCAACAATCGGGTGTCCCGAACCGCACGAGGCAACAAAACCTGTATCAAGCCCAGCAACAGGTGATTGAACTTCGAACCCTTCTTTCATTAAGGCTTCTTTCATTGCATTAGAGGATTTCTCCTCCTCAAAGCGGATTTCAGGGTGTGTCCAAATAAAATCACTTAGCTCAATAAATTGTTGTCTTTTTTTGTTAATTACATTTTTGGCAAATTGGGAAAATAATATTGAAGTTGAATTTGACATATGAAATACCTCCTTATTAAGACACGCTTGATGATAGTTGCTCTGGTTGCTCAGGCTGCTTTGTTGTACGGAATGTAATAATTGCAATCAAGCAGACAATAGCAAAGCCAATTAGCATCCAAAATGCCATGTCAAAGCTTCCTGATGCATCAAAAATAAAGCCAATTAATGTAGGTGCTAAAAAGCCAGCTAGCTGTCCTCCTACATTTACAAACCCCATTGCAGATCCCGCCACTGAAGTTGGTGTATTTTTAAGAAGGATGGCGTTTAATAGAATAATGACAACAGCAATTGCGAAAGTTACGATTGTTTGAAATATAATAAAACTTGTAATAGATGTCGCTGTAAACATAAAGTACATTAGTACAGCGATTAGAACTGTACCGATAATACCAGGTATCTTTTCTTTCCCCTGTGGAATTTTATCCATAATAACGCCACCTAGTAACATACCTATAAGCATAGCAACACCTGGAATTGTTTGAACCCAACCAATGGATACTAAATCTAATCCGCGCACACTTGACAAATAGCTAGGAATCCAGCTTGTTAGCCCCCATTGAACCGTATAAATGGCAAAGAAGGATACAAAAATACTCCATAACAATGGCATTTTTAATACTGTCTTTAAAGGACTTTTACCTTGTTGTACCTGCATACTGGCTGAATCTTGACTAATTGCTTCATGTGGTACTTTTAAGAAAAAGAGATAAAGCACTACAACTAAGGCACCGATTAAGGCAACACCTATAAATAGAGGCCGCCATCCAAAAGAGATCAATAAATAGGCTGAAAGAATGGGTGTTAATATCGCCATAACACCACCACTTGACAATAAAATGGATTGTGCACGTCCACGTTCTTTATGCGGGAAGGTTTCTGAAATTGCTTTCGTTGAAGCAGGCATAAAGCCTCCCTCACCTAAGCCGAATAGGAAACGTATGACTAACAGCATAAATAAAGAATTGACACCCCCTGTTAATCCTGTAAATAGTGAAAGAAGCAGAACCGAAATTGTAACTATTTTACGGGGTCCGAATTTATCTGCCAACAAGCCTCCCGGTATTTGCATAATTGCATAACCTAGGAAAAATGTGCTTAATACAATTCCCGTATGTGTTGCATTAAGCGATAAATCTTTAGAAATATCAACGATCGCATAATTAATAACAAAACGATCGAAATTACCTAAAGCCCATCCCAAAAATAAAAGTGCTAAGATTACGGACTTATTCTTCATCCAATCCCTCCAAGCATTTAGAATATTTAGTTTATTGTAAAAGATATAAATATAGAAGAAGCTCCATAATTTTCATAAAAAACATAGAGCTTCTTCTATATCAAATAAGATGATTATCGTATAAATAGCATGCTAGTTGTATTCTTAATAAATGCTCGCGATTATCAAATGAAAGGTTTAAAATCTTTTCGATTTTACCTAGACGTTGATAAAGTGTATTAATATGAATAAATAATTGATTCGCTGTTTCTTTTGGAGAGGTATTACATGCAACATATGCCCTTAGCGTGTTAGCCAAATCATTTCTTTCCTGACTAAGAGGATCAAATATTTCATTTATAAAGCTCTCAATATACTCCTTTGATTGTGTCAAAAATAATGTATTGATTCCGAGACTATCATAAGAAATTACACTAGTATTTTGATTACGAGCCCCATAATCACATGCCTTTTGTGCTTCATCTGTTAGTTTTTTTATATATGCCAAATCTCGTTGACCAGTGCTAATACCAGCGTATAGAGGAACACGGAAAAATATAGAAAAGTTGCTAATCAGGGTTGATATTTCTTGTTTAATGGTTTTAAATTCCATCCAATCATTATATGGTACAAAAATGGTAATCTGATTATTTGTTCCAAATAAAAATATTCCATAGTCCCTTAGCTGCTTTTCGATAGCAACAATAAGCTTATGAAGCTCCAATTCAGAAGAAATAGAATGTTTTTCCTGGGCTATCATTACAACAATCATGCAAAAGGATTGATTAAAATGATAGTCTATTTTTTGATTTAATAGCTGGATGGCCTCCGTGCTTGGAACAGAGGAAATACGATGAAAAAATTCCTGGTTATGTTTCAAATAGCGATCCATCAACGACTGTTTTTTCAGAATCTCGTTGGAAATCATCATTGCACATTGTTCAAGTACCATACGATTTGTCTCAGAAATCTCCTGCTTAGCTTCAACAACTAGTGCTGCTATAATAAAATGATCAAGGATAATTGGTTGTGCGTAAAAAGCATCCCCTTCCATTTCAACATAATTCCCTTCTGGATAAACTTGGATTTTCTTAAACAGCTCATCGAAAAATTTATCGTCCCTTTTAGATGGATTGGTCTGAATTTCCTCATAATATATAAAATCATAATAAATCAGAGCCATTTGAAGGATGGACTGAATTTCTTTTACAATGGCTGGAATACCTTTGTTCGATAAAGAAAGGGACATTAATGTATCGTGAATTTGATTGCGAATGGATAAGTAATTTTCGCGTTCCTGGAGTTGTTGGTATATACGTGCATTAAAAATAGCCAGTGCCATTTGCGAGGCAAAGTGCTCCATTGTTTTCACATCTAACTCCGAAAAGGACCATTGTTTTTTTTGCTGATGAAGTAAAATAACACCCACCGTTTTTTCAGACAACTTAATTGGTACAGCAATGAGCCCACTAGATTGATAAAGCTTTTCTTCTGGTGCTAGTATTGCTAAATTTTTTTCAGAAACATCATTAAAGTATTGAGCGATTTCTGCTCGGTTAGTAAATAACTTTGATTCCCCCTCAGCAAAGATTTTTCCCACAATTGCTTCACCAATTTGAAATTTAGCATGGCGAATCTTTTTATTCAAACCGACTGTAGCGATATTTTCAAGTATCTTTGTTTGCTCATTATAGAGTGTTAAAATGCCTGTGGAAGCTGCCGGAATTGCAACAACTGCGTTTTGTAGAATATTCTCAAGTAGCGATTCCACTTTTTCATTTGTCACAATAGCTTGTAGCCCTTCTTGAAGTTTTTGAATTTCATTTTCTTTGTAATATACACTTTTTTTAATAAATATTATTTCAAATAAATCCTGAAAGTAGGCAAGCTCTTCTTCCGTTAGAGACTTATTCACTTCAAACAATACTGTCAATGTTTCAGCGTAGTAAAATGAGTAACGTTTACCTTGTAGTTCCTCCTGAACAATCCACTCAATTGACGGCTGCCAATCTTCCTTAAAACCAAGCGAAAACTTTGAAATCTGAAACTTCTTTAGCGTCCTACTGAAAAATAGTTGCAAATCCATAGTCATCACCATCCCTAATTTATTCAAGTGAATTTCTATTAATAAATCACAGGAAACCTCTTAACTTGTACGAAAAAATTAAGACCCTATTTGGATCTGTTACAATATTAGAGAACATCACCTCATTATTGCGTCTATCTATTCAATAGATGATTTTCATTATTATAGAAATTTTAATAAAAAACCTCCCTTACTTAGGATAAGGTTCTCCTCAGCAGAGCTAAGGCCTAACCCCCCCCAACCATTTTGAGGGTACTTTTTCCTTTTGCTCTTTTAATTCATTTTTTATTGACTCAGCGAATTGGAGAGATTGTAACTAAGATAGTCACTATTGGTATGACCTCTTATTGTATATAAAAAAACTACTTCAATACGAAGTAGTTATCTCTCATTAAACCCCCATTTTGATCCATCTAGTTTTACAATGGTCACAGGATGAAGTACACTTTGAATCCAAATTGATTGTTACCGTTCTATTGTACATAAAGTAATTAAAAGGAGAGATAGACTCTCTCCTTTATGTACTTCTAATTAATGGGCACTTCCGGCAATCCGGCGACCTTCTTGTGATTTTACGAAATACCAAAGGTCATTAACTTTAACTAATTTTTTGGATTCGTTTACTAGACTCTTAAATTCTAAGTCTTTTACAGTTTCACTATGTTTGTTTTCCTTTTTCATGTTGCTCCCTCCTTTTAAATTCTATGCTAAATTCCCAAATAATCAAAATCAAAATTTGTTGTTTTTTCTGCAAATTTTGATAATTCGTTAAATTCATGCTTAAAACGGGCTATGTAAAGCAGAATAAAATCGAAAATTATTAAAATTATACTCAGCAACAATTGAGGGAACGATTTGATTTAACTCAAGAAGATTTAGCTAGGGAAATAGATATTTCTAGACAAACTATTATTTCTTTGGAGAAAGAACATTTTAGTCCTTCGATTATTCTTGCTTTTAAGCTGACTAAATTATTCAATTGTCAGATTGAGAATATCTTTATTTATTAGGAGAATTAACTATGAAAAAAAGTGATTTTTAAATACTAGTAGGAACAGTCGTGTTGCATATTTATTTTCGGGTATTATTTGTACAATAATTGGTATATTCATAAATAATCCAGCGATTACATCTAATTATTTTTCTGAAAGTTATATATTATTAGCGATTGGAATTGGCCTAATTATGCTTACGTATGTGGCTCCACATAATATGATGAACGTTCTAAAAAAATTGTTGGTAGGGCTATGTATATAAATTATTTTGTATTATTTATCATGTTGTTCGTTTTATATTTACTTATTAGTTCGGATATTTGGGTTTTTAGTGGAGTTCAATTTTTACTTATTATATTTTCGGTGATGGTTATATCCATACTGGCTAGGCTACAATGATTATTTATACTAAAAAATATTAATAAAGGTTTTGAAACAAGGAAACGTAGCCAGTAAAGCAGCCGGAAAACACTGTGAATTCAACGATTAATCTTGCATACATAAACAATGGCTTAAAGAAAAGGCGTAACAAAGTTGGAATCGAATTTTCGACAAGCAAAGACCTCCAAAAAATGGAGGTCAGCCACTTATTTTTCATCTGCAAATAGCTTTTCCTTTAACTCATCCTCCCCTGACCCTTCTGCTAAAGGTACACGAGAGCGATACGCTGCACGACATATTAAATGCCCCGCTACAGGAGCTGTTACAAAAACAAAGCCAATTCCTAAAATTAAACGTACACTAACATATCCATCATGTACCCAAAAGTAAATAAATGCGCCTAATAGACATGTTAAGACAGACAATGTCGAACTTTTCGTTGCAGCATGTGAACGCGTGTATACGTCAGGTAAACGAATCATCCCAAATGCACTAATAACACTGACAATGGAGCCAATCAATATAAGGATAACTGCCGCCCATTCAATCATTTGATTTACGTTCAACAATCACACCTCTTTCAATATATTTCGTAAACGCAATCGTGCCGATAAAAGCTAAAATCCCTAATATTAAAATGGCTTCTAAATACGCCTTTGTTTTTAATATAATGGAGACGATTGCGATTGCTGAAAGTAGGTTAACACCTATTGTATCAAGTGCAATGGCACGGTCAGGCAACGAAGGGCCTCGAATCACACGAAATAGCGACAACGCAATCGATACACTGAATAATGCAAGAGCCAAAAGTAAAATTTTATCAATCATTAACGTGTCACCTCCATGATTGCTTGTTCAAATTTCCCTATTGAACGAATGACAGCTTCTTTCGATTGTTCAATATCCATTGCATGAATATAAAACAGATCTCCTTCTTCAGAAACTTCCATCACGACTGAACCTGGAGTCAGGGTGAGCAACAACGCAAGAGCTGTTATTTCCCAATCTCCTTTAAGCGCTGTTTTATACGTAAATATTCCAGGAGTAATAGTGAGCTTCGGCGTAGTAATTTGTCTTAATACGCTGTAACTCGATAATAGTAGCTCCCAATTAAAGAGCCATAATAATTTAATGATTGAGAACACACGTCTTAAATAAAATTGTGTGCCATAAAAGCGGTGCATCGCATATAAAATCCCTATTCCGACGATAAACCCCATTAAAAATGTCGAAAACTGCGGTATAACTTCATCCTGTAACAAGAGCCAAAGTGTTGCGATAAATAAATTCAAGATAAATTGCATCGCCATTATTTATTCACCTCGCCTTGCCATGTTGTGCCATCCAGCACTGCATCAATATAGATCGATGGCGTATAGAGCGTCTTTGCTGCATCTGTTACATACGGAGCCATCCATTCAGCTCCAATTCCTAAAGCAATTGTACAAGCTACCAACAATGTTAATGGTAAGACCATACGCTTTGGTAACGGCTTTTCATCCTCTAGACTAATAATCGTTTCACCAAAGAATGAGGAGAGAAATATTCGTAATAGTGAATACAAAACAATTAAACTAGATAAAAACCCTAGCCCTAGTAGAACAAAATTGCCTCCTTCAATAGCTCCTTGTCCAATTAAAATCTTACCTAAAAAGCCACTCAATGGTGGTATCCCAGCAAGAGAACACATGACAATAAAGAATAACCAGCCAAATAAAGGGTAATTTCGAATAAGCCCACTCATTTTATCAATAACCGTTTCACCGGTAACATACATCATCATGCCAACTGCTAAAAATAGCATGGCCTTAGCTACCATATCGTGCATCAAATAGTATGTTACGCCCTGTAAGGCAGACTCTGTACCGATCGCTAGACCAGCTACTATAAAGCCAACACCAATAAGGACGTTATAAGCGGCAATTGTTCTTACATCTCGCCCTGCTAGTGCTCCCATACATCCAGCAATAATCGTAACTCCCGCCATAATTCCTAGCACCATATGAGTCACTTCAGTATTAGTTGGGAAAAGTAATGTAAAGGTACGGACGAGTGCATAAATTCCAACCTTCGTTAATAATGCTGCAAAAAGTGCAGCTATAGCGGTTGGAGGTGCGCTGTATGAGCCTGGAAGCCAGAAGAATAATAATAGACCAGCCTTCAAGCTAAAAACAATTAAGAAAATAAGAGCCACAGTCGTGATCAGTGGGTCAGCTCCTAGCTCCATAACACGGACAGAAATATGTGCCATATTCAACGTTCCAACGGTTCCATATAAAAAAGCTAATGCCACTAGGAAAATCCAAGATGCAACAATATTGATTAGTACATATTTTAGCGCCTCACGTAGCTGGACTTTTTCGCCACCTAAACTAATGAGGGCATAAGAAGCAAGTAACATCACCTCAAAGCACACAAACAAGTTAAAAATATCTCCTGTTAGAAACGAGCCGTTAACTCCCGCTACCATAAGTAGGACAAACGGGTAGAAATACATCTTTTCAAAGCTCTTACCGATTGTAAACATGGCATATAACAGACAAATGGCTGCGACAATATTCGCCACTAATACAAGAAGCATTGCGAACGAATCAGCAACAAATGAAATGCCGAAAGGTGGTGCCCAGCCACTAAAATCAATACGCATTACACCTTGTTTCTGAATCTCTTGTAATAAAATGACACTAATAAGGACAACAAAGCTTAATGTCAATATACTAATGATGCGCTGTAAAAAAATATTGTCACGTAAAAACACAAGTAAAATCGCCGTAATAACCGGCACAATTAATGGTAAAACAATCATATTACTCATCCGGCGTACCTCTCATTTCGTCAAAATTCGCCGAACCGTTCGTTTTATAGGCTCTGTAACCAAGAACAAGCACGAACGCTGTCACCGCAAAGCTAATCACGATTGCCGTTAAAATTAATGCTTGCGGCAGAGCGTCTGTGTAGGGACCTTCAGATTCCTCTAAAAGTGGTACATTCCCCTTCTTCAGTCCACCCATCGTTAAAATCAGTAAATGTGCCGCATGCGATAATACCGCCGTTCCTAAAATCACACGTAATAACTGTTTCGAGAGGATTAAGTACGTCGCAACAGCTACTAATACACCAACTAACACTAGTATTAAAGACTCCATTGGCTACTCATCCTCACTTATACTTAAAATAATTGTGACTACAACACCTACTACCGTTAAAGCCACACCAGCCTCGAAAATGGTTACAGTCGAAAAGCCCATCTTCCCGAAGATCGGTACATTTATATAACTATGTGTCTGCGTTAAAAACGGAACATCAAAAAATAATGAGCCGATTGCTGTGCCTGTCGCCAGTAATACGCCAAACGCTGCAACTTTTTTAAAATCAAATGGCATCCCTTTATGCACTGTTTCAATGTCATACGCTAAATACAGTAGAACAATGCCAGAGGCTAGCACGAGACCACCTATAAAACCTCCACCCGGCGCATGATGCCCTGCAAAGAATAGATAAATACCAAGAGTTAAAATAATGAATACGACCGTCTTTGTGACTGTACGTAAAATAACGTCATTTATTTTCATGATCCGCTTCCTCCTTTCGTGGCTTTAGCTTCGTTAATGTATACACCCCTAAGCCAGCAATCAGAAGAACGACAACTTCTAGCATCGTATCAAATGCACGGAAATCGCCTAATATGGTGTTGACGATATTTGAACCACCCGCTAGTTTATAGGAATCATTGAAGTAAGTAGATACTGGCTCAAATCGATCGAAATGGACAACTGCCAGGCCTACTAATGTAACTGTTGCGCCAACGAAAATGGAGATAATCACCTTAGACCATTGCATTTTTTTACGAGAGGCTTCAGGCATTAAATCAGGTAAATATTTAAAGCATAGAAGGAATAAAGCAGTTGTCACAGATTCAACGACTAATTGGGTTAATGCTAAATCAGGAGCACGGAAAATTACAAAGAAAAATGCGATTGAATAGCCAAGTACGCCATTCAACAACATGGCTGTTACGCGGCCTTTAGCGAAAATCATCCACACTGCAGCGAACATCATGACAAACACTAAAATGAGCTCATAGGACTCAATTGGGGAATCCTTCGCAAAATTAAATGCAGTAGCATCCGACCATATAAAATATCCTGCGATAAGAGCAACAAAGAATACATATATATAGACAAAATAATGCGTTAAATTACCTGTCATATAACGATTCGTAAGCTTTGCAGAACTATTTTCACCAAACTCAATCAAACGATTGTAATACATATTAAACGTATATCTTTGCGGGAATATCCGATACAAAGGCTTCCAGCTTTTTAACGTTTTAAATAAGATGATCCCCATAATAATGACACCAAAAGTCATTAACAATTCAGCATTAATGCCATGCCAAGCATGAATATGCGGTGTTAATTCACTAGTTGATGGGAATGTTGGATAAATACTTGCCATAGCAGGCTCTAAAATATAATGCCCTAGCACGTTTGGAAAGAAGAAGATTCCCACTACAAAGACGCATAGAATGATTGGCGAAAGTAGCATACCTAACGGAGCTTCATGCGGTTTTTTATCCAACTTATCAAGCTTTAGTTTTCCGAAAAACGTTCGACTGATTAAAATCAAACAGTAAACAAATGTAAAGATACTTGCCACCCATGCCACTATTGGAAAGAGCAGTCCTAAATCAGTTATTGAAAAGGCCTCGACATCGCGAATAGCTAGTACCGCGGTGAAAAACATTTCTTTACTTAAGAAGCCATTAAATGGAGGTAAACCGGCCATAGAAAATCCGCCAATGACTGCAATTGTGAAAGTTACCGGCATTAAGGCCATTAATCCCCCGAGACGGCGAATATCGCGTGTGCCCGCCTCATGATCGACAATACCAACCATCATGAATAGTGCACCTTTAAACGTGGAGTGATTAATAAGATGAAACAACGCTGCAAAGCTTGCCTGCGTGTAAAGAACGGTATCTGCAGCATAGCCGTAATAATGACCAACGGATCCTAGTCCAAATAAACTCATAATTAAACCGAGCTGACTAACCGTTGAAAAGGCCAGTAACGCCTTTAAATCTGTTTGCCGCACAGCATTAAATGAGCCCCAGAACAACGTTACAAGGCCAATCACACTGACTAGCCAGAACCAAACCGCCTCTCCTCCAAATACTGGAGAAAAACGCGCAACTAAGTAGATCCCGGCCTTTACCATTGTTGCCGAGTGTAAGTAAGCACTGACAGGTGTTGGTGCCTCCATCGCATCTGGTAGCCAAATATGGAAAGGAAACTGTGCAGATTTTGTAAATGCACCGATTAGAATAAGAATTAACGCTGGGATAAACAGTGTATGATCTCGTATGATTCCTACATTAGCTACAATTTCACGAATACTAAATGTACCCGATGCTACATAGAGCATTAGAAATCCCGCTAGCATTGAAAGACCACCAAAAACGGTAATTGTCATCGCTTTTCTTGCACCAGCACGAGATGCTTTTCGATGATGCCAAAATGCAATTAACAGGAATGAAGATACACTTGTTAGCTCCCAAAATGTGTATAATACCATTAAATTATCTGAAAAGACGACGCCAAGCATAGCGCCCATGAATAGTAATAAATAGCAGTAAAAATGGTGAAGAGATTCTTTCGTTGATAAATAAAAAATAGAATATAAAATGACTAAACTACCTACACCCGTAATCAGCAAGCCAAAAATCATACTGAGTCCGTCGAGATATGTTGTGAAATTTATATTAAAAGAGGGAATCCACTCATATGTATGAATAAACGTTTTACCCTCGGCAATTTGAGGAATGTAGCGCGCGAGTAAAAGAAACAAGATGAATGGAACGGATAAAACAAACCAGCCAAGATGTGCAACACGCCTTAGTCGCCTATAAAGTAGCGGAATAAGTGCAGCACAAACAAATGGTAAAAGTATCGCAATGAGAACTGTAACCAAGTGAAAACCTCCTACTTTCAATTTCGTTCAGCAACTGTTGGTTGAGATGGTGCGAAAAACTGTATATATGAGAAATAACCGATAATAAAGTATTCCCAAATCTACTGAAGTTACTACTGTTTTATACTTTGCTTCACACACAAAAATCTATAACAATTGCTGGAGAGCGTTTAACTTCTTTCAGCGGGTGTCCAAACATCCGCTGAAAAGCATCACGCAGGCTTAAGCACAAAGCAGATTCCGGACGCAATTATGCCGAGGCATAATTGATATAACTCACTGAAAAATACTAAAGCCTTTATGCTTCTTGCCATCCCAAAGACGGCAGATATTGGGTGAATAAAGCTAACTAACATATCAGAAATTCTCTTGAAATTTGATTTTTATCACGTAATAAAGTGTGTACTCCTTGAATTGGAAAGTAAGTGGTATGTGTTGAAGTAATAGACAATAATAAATAAGGACAAATCTAGTTCATTTCAACATTCAGCGCATATTTTATGGGTGATAGTACTGCATAAAACCAGGGGAACTTTTTAGTCTATAAGCTTCATATCTTGGGAAGCCTGAATAACCAATAGCGTATTTCCTTAAAGCCTTTAGAAAATAGCATGACTTTTAAAGAGATAAAATGTACACACTATTCCTGTCACTATGGCGTACCAAGTCACTTGACTATCTTTTTAACAAACTGCATAATAGTGTGGCATATAGAAGCAAATTGGTTTAGATGCACGAAATGCATAAATCAAATAACTGTAAAGTATAGAGATAACCTAGTTTACTTAAGGTTTTCCCAATATATTATCATTAACCTTTATACGTTTTTTAGTATACAATATAAATGAGCATAATGCACTGTATCAGTATCGATTTTAGCTGTTTTAGGATAATTTTTTCGAAACCGACAGTGAAATTGACAAAATAACGACAAGATAAGAGGTGTTGATTTTTATGAAGCATGTAAAAGGGCGTTTAGACGAAAGTATATTAGTTTGTGTTTACTATGGGCTTAACGGCGAGCGATTAATACGACGTGGTCATAAAATGGCTACAATGCTAGATTGTCCACTCTATATCCTTTCGGTCGATTCGCAACCCCTTGATGCATTTGACGCAGAGAAATCTAGCTACATTGAGCAATGGAAAAAGTTATCTGATGAGCTTGAAATTGAAGAGTTCATATTACAAGATAATGAAAAGCGTCCCATACAAAAAGTTATTGCAGAAGTGGCAAAAAATTACGGAATTTCTCAAATTATCGTAGGTCAAAGTGCACAAAGTCGCTGGGAAGAGATTACAAAGGGTTCCTTCCTAAACGTTTTATTAAAAGAGGTTCCTTTTGTTGATTTTCATATCGTAGCTGTCCAACGTCCAACTGACGACGATGCGAACGATACATTTGAAAAAGGTGTGCGTGCTTATTTAATCCAAGATCATGAAGACTTTAAAGTAGCATTTACATGTCCTAAATATGTATCCATTGAAGGTATATTCTTCAAAGAGATTGGTACTGACTTTGATAATGGTATTTTTAAATTCACTTACAATGATAAAATGCATGAAGTTCACATATCAGAGGGCTATATACTAGATAAGGAAAAACTTCCATCTGAATTTTTATCACCATTACGTCAATAATAAAAACGCGTTCCCTTGAGAACGCGTTTTTATCTATCCCTCTTACCTAAGTCTTACACCGTCGAAGCTGGTTTATCTTTAGGTAAGAAAAATGCTACTAGTAATAATAATGGTAGCAAAGATACGACCATCATCGTAAAATCAATACCCCTATGATCCATTAAGACACCAATGACCATCGCACCTATTGCACCCATTCCGAAAGCAAAGCCAGTTGTTAAACCAGCCATTGTACCAATTTTTGTCGGAACAAGCTCCTGTGCGTAAACCACTGTTACCGAGAAGCTGATCATAATGAGTGTACCGATAATCACTAAAAATAGCATAGCTGCCCATAATGGTACATAAGGCAACGCTAAACAAAATGGCATCGGTACAACGACGGACAGTAAAATAACGTTTTTTCTACCAATTCGATCTGATAATGAACCTCCGAAAAATGTACCAACGACGCCAAATGCCATAAAGGTGAATATTAAAATTTGGCCAAGTTGAAGACTAACCCCATAATGATTCATTAAATAAAACACATAAAAACTTGTAATATTAGTTGTATAAAATGATCTCGCAAAAATAATAGTAAATAGTAACGTCAACGCAATGCCTACTTGTTTCTTTGTTAATGGAGGCAAATTAGAAACTAATACTCGCTTTTTCTTTGCTATACGTTCTTGCTCCAACTGCTTTTTATACCACGTTGCAATTTTACTTAATAGTAGAATACCAATTGCTGCCACTACTAAGACAATTGCGGCACCACGTTGTCCAAAAATAGCAAAAATATAAGCACTAATTAGTGGTGCAAGTGCTTGCCCAGAGTTACCTCCGACTTGATAAATCGATTGAGCAAGCCCTCTTTTTGAGCCTGCTGCCATAAAGGAAACACGTGAACCCTCAGGATGAAAAATAGCTGAGCCAAATCCTATAAATAATACCGCGATAATAATTATCCAATATTGTGAAGTGAACGCTATAATGGCAATGCCTATGAATGAACTTGCCATACCAATTGGTAAAGCGTAAGGCATCGGCTTTTTATCGCTAGCAAAACCAACTACAGGTTGCAAAACAGAGGCAAACATATTTAATACAAACGAAATCAGACCTATTTGTGTGAAAGTTAGCCCTAAATCACTCTTCAATATTGGGAACATCGCCGGAATAACAGCTTGCATCGTGTCATTGATAAGATGGGCAACAGCTATTGCGATCATAATGGGATAGACCGGATTATTTAAATTTTCTATTTTCTTATTCATGTCGCCACCTACTTTCCAATTTTATTCAATCTCCATTTATAAGAGATCGTCGCATACTATTAACCTTTTTGCACAAGCTATTCATTGAAATAGCAGTTTTAAGGGAGTTGATTTATGTATGAATATAGACGAATTTTTTAAAGCTGATTTTTGGGAAATGATACTTAGGTCCACCCTTTCCTTCTTTGCGTTACTCATCGTAACCCGATTACTAGGGAAAAAACAGCTTGGACAACTTACATTCTTCCACTATACAACAGGTATCACATTTGGTTCCATTGCATCAGAAATAGCAGCACAGGCTGAGACACCCTTTTTAGATGGACTTATTGCCCTTATTTGGTGGAGCGTTTTAACATATTTAATGACCATCATTACCATTAAATCTAAAAAAGCTCGTGTGATTGTTGATGACAAGCCAACAATCCTTATTCAAAATGGAATTATTTTAGAGTCTGCCTTAAAGAAGAATCGCTTGCATATGGATGAATTAGCGATGATGCTAAGGGAACAAGCCGTATTCTCTGTACAAGATGTACAATACGCATTACTTGAAACTACGGGTAAACTAAGTGTACTACCAAAGCCTGCTGAACAACCAGCTACAAAACAAGATGTAAAGGCCGATGTTACACCACCAACCTATATACCAACAGAAGTAGCTTCAGATGGGAAGGTTATTTATGAAAACTTAGTTGAACTTGAATTAACCGAAGATTGGCTTATGAAAAAGCTGAAAAAGCAAAACGTCCAATCTGTAGAAGATGTTTATTTTGCTCAGGTTCAAGCAAACGGCTCCCTCTATATAAGCATGAAGGATAAAGCAAGACGATCAAGCTCTTAACAGCTTGTCTCGTCTTGCTTAATCTATTTTTACAATATCTAATTATTAGTTTTTGATGGCCCCCCAGGTAGGGCGCCCAGTCGGTGCGGAAATCAACCTTACGTTATGATGATGAACCCAAAATGCAGAAGTTAACATTAGACATGACGCTCCAACATCAAAAACAATTCTACAAAAAACACTGTAGCTGCCGCTGCTTTGCTTTCGCTACTGAAAGACTTGCTGAAAGATGTTAAATTTTCGTCATCGAAGCATTTTTCTTCATTGTCAAAATTCCTATGCTTATACAAATTATCGTGATAACTAATGTAATAGATAGGCTCCACCAATAATCGGACATCTCCATCGTACCCCTCATTAATTGAACGCCATATACCGGTAATTTCCACGGTGATATTGTCCAAAATGTCCCAACTAAAGCATCCACTATTTGCCCAATAAATATAAAAGCGAATGCACATGCTGTTGCTACCACTGTTTTAAAAGTCGCACTCATCATTAATGTCACTGCTATCACGAAGAGTAGCCAAGAAAAATACGTGAAAAAACTTGCCACAAGTGGCCCTATCTCTAATGTTCCATAAAGCACGACCGTATAGTATATGCTCGCAGCGAAACCAGCTAAAATACTAACAAGGCCAACAGTACTCATGACGATAAATTTGCTCATAAAATAAGCGCTGAACGATATAGGACGGACATACAATAAAGTAGCCATTCCACTTGTTCTTTCTTTACTAATGGCTCCTACGAAAGTAGCCATTAATACGAGTAAACCTATCGTTTGAAACTGTCCAATGGAGGCTTGTATTAGGTCAACCGGCATTAATTCAGGCATCAACATTTCAAAGCCTTCTGGTACGTTACCAACAGCATTTAAAATATCCATCATATAATAGTTTGTTAGTGGATCACTCATACCGAGCAATGCAAATACAAGAGGTATCCATAAAAACTTCCAGCTTCGCCAAGCTTCTCTGAATTCCTTTTGCAGAAGTACAGTAAATCCTCTCATGTTTTTCTCGCCACCTTCAAGAAAATCTCTTCAAGTGATGCTGTTTGTCGCTCCACTTTTCGTATCTTATTAGGGCAACTGCTTAAATGTTGAAGCAGTTCCTGCATACTCGGTTTTTCATCAATAATTTCTATATATACATGACTGCCCTTAACTTCTCCAATAAGTTCAGATTGACTGGCAAAAAGTTGTGCCTCTTTTTCAGTGCCAAACTCTACAACATAATTTGGTTCATCGAAACGTTGTCGAACTTCACGTAATGTTCCCTGTTCTACTAGCTTCCCATCACGTAAAAACAATAATTGATCTGTCATCTCTTCGGCATCATTTAAAATATGTGTCGAATATAAAATAGTTGTTTCTTGCTGTAAGCCCTTTAATAAATCAAGAACTTCCCTACGACCTACTGGATCCAACGCAGACACAGGTTCATCTAGTAAGAGTAATTTAGGCTTATGCACAATTGCTTGGGAAATACCTAGTCGTTGCTTCATGCCACCGGAAAATGTAGCAATCTTCTTATTTAAATCATTACCTAGACCTACAAACTCAAGTGTTTTTTGTGCTTCTACTTTTGCTTTTTTTGCAGGCACACCATTTAACTTTGCAGCCATTTCAGTAAACTCTAACGCACTTAACCAAGGATGGAATTGCGGATATTGTGGCAAGAAACCAATGTTGGCTCTTACATCACCCTCCAGCATTTTTACACTTCCAGAGGTCGGTTTTAATAAGCCTGTTAGCATCGATAATGTCGTTGTTTTACCAGCTCCATTGGGTCCAATTAAAGCTGTCGATGTATTTTTTTCTAATGTGAACTCGATTTCGTCCACAACTACTTTCTCTCCAAATTGCTTTGTTAGGCCTGTTACCTGAAATAATATCGTCATGATTGTTTTCTCCCCACTATAAAGTACGCAATCGACCCAAGATAACTAGTAAAAATGATAAGAAACACCCATAAAATTTTAGGCCCGTTTGTTGCATGGATTTTACGTAAATCAACTAGAGCTACAATCATTAAAATAATTTGGACCACAATTAGTGGTGCTATAACTGCCCATGGAACTTTCGCTAACTCCTCCATCATAGAGATCACCTCACCATTGTTATATTATTACTATAACAAAATCTGTTCTAATATGTATAGCACAATTTCATATGTAAAATTGTTTACTTTTTTTGATAATGGTTATGAGGACTATTTAAAATAACGTTGTATTATTCAAAGTTAAGAATGAGCCACTTCGCTCGTGTTGCTCGCTCCAATCAACCTATGCACATGACATACGTTTTAACAAAATGTCATCCAACTTTTTAATTTTATCGGAATACTTTCAGGAATTATCGCCCAACTTTGATATTTTATCGATCAACTTTTAATATTTATCGACATCCACCTTTTTCAAAAATCATGAACAGTTTATTCACCTAACTAAAAAAGAAGATGTACCAAGGTTGAAAAAACCTTCTTGGTACATCTTCTCATTTATTTATATAACTTCTGCAAAGCATCTGCCATTTTTGGACGAATTGTTACTTGTGGACGCGCGTTCTTTACAGCCGCTTCCGCTTTCTTTAGAGAATCGGTCATGCTAAGCTCCATTAATACTGCAGTAGCAGCCACTCCTGCGCGACCTCCCCCACTTCCGCAATGGAAGTACACTTTCTGCCCATTCTCATAGGCAGAAACGATTTCTTTCGCAACTTTTTGAATAGATGGTGCTACTTCTATGTCCTCATCAGCAATCGGCATATGCTTGTACACATATGAAGCCGCCTCCTGCTCCTCATTAGATAAACCATTTACGCGAACATCAATTACAATATCCACCGTTTCTTGTTTAAAAGCTACATCTGCATCTTTCGCACCGCCAAAGAATAATCGATCTTTTACTAATACATCGTAATTTTTCTCCATTGTACGCCACGCTCCAAACGACTATTTAAGTAAATGCTTAATATCATCATAGTATGGAAGAGCTGTTAATGCCCCTGCTTTAGTGGCTGCTAAGGCACCTAGCTTATTGCCAAAACTTGCACAACGAACAAGTTCTTCCTCCGTTGTAGGTAAACCATTGTAATGAACATCGCGTAATACGCCAGCCATAAATGCATCCCCAGCACCTGTAGTATCTACTGGCACAACCTTTTCCGTCGGTACATGAATAACCTCACCATTTAATACCGCATAAGTGCCATTTTCCCCTACTGTTACTAAAATAATGGGCACTAAATAACTGTTTAATTGCTCAATGCCCTCTTCCAAGCTCGTTGTTTCTGTCAGGAAAAATAATTCTTCATCAGTGACCTTTAAAATGTCTACGTGCTCAAAAAATGACGTGATCGTTTCACGGCAAACTTGCTCACTACTCCAACGTAGAGGGCGTATATTCGCATCCATTGCGATAATTGCCCCTTTTTCCTTTGCCATCTCTACCGCAGCACGTGTTGTATCAAGTGCTGTAGGATGGAACATAGTTCCCGAGCACACTGTTAAAGCAGATGCATGTTTAAAAGCTGCTTCGTTTAATTGTATTGCTTCTACTTGTAAATCTGGCGTTTCATCGACATAATCCTTAAAAATTCGCTCACACGCTTCTGTTAAATGTACATAGACACCACTAACACGCTTCGCAGGGTTAAATACAGCATAATCCAGGTTTACCCCTTCTTGTGCAAGACCATCTCGAACGAATTGAGAGCCTTCGTCATCTCCTGTGATCGTAATTAATGCAGATGGAGCACCGATACGGCTAATTCCCGCAGCAACATTTACCGTTGCACCACCCATATATTTAGTAAAAGATGTGTTAGTTACATCATCAGCGATATAGTCAATAAAAGCATCTCCATAAACTAATATATAATCCTTATCTTCCTTTGTCATTGTTGTCCTCCCGAAACTCTAGTCATTATAGATTAACACGAAATCAGATATCGTATAAAGTTTTAAACTTTCGGAAAAATAATCAATTATGCCTTGGCATAATTGCGTCCAGAGGCTTTAACTTCTTTCAGCGGGTGCCAAACACCTGCTGAAAGAAGTTAAAGCTGCCGTCAGAATATCACCATTTATTCAAAAACTTGAGTCATCCTCTATCTTTGTTATACTTGCCTATAGAAAGGTAGGGATTTTGACAATGAGTATTACAATTCGACAAGCGCAACCGCAGGATACCCATGCCGCTGTACCATTAATTATTGATGCGATTGGTGATATTGCCAACCGTTTAACAGGAGAACAGACAGTTAAAGCAGTGGAACAAGAGCTTACTGTACTATTCAAGCGTAAGGATAATCGACATTCCTATTTAAATACTTTTGTTGCCGTTGAGAATGAGCAAGTACTAGGAATTCTTGTTTACTATAATGGTGTCGAAGCCATTCATATGGATGCGAATCTCGTAAAATGGCTTGAGGAAAAAAATGCGCCATCCATCATCATCGATCAAGAAGCGCATGAAGATGAATATTATATTGATACTATTTGTGTAGCACCAGAAGCTCGTGGTAAAGGAATCGGAACATTATTACTGCAATTTGCCATAGAGGAAACACAAAAACGAGGTTATACAAAATTATCATTAAATGTTGAAATGGAAAAAGAGGACGCTCGTCGCCTTTATGAACGTATGGGCTTTGTTATTACAGAACCATGGTCCATAATCGATGAACCATTTCATCATATGGTGAAGCAATTTTAGGAAGTGAAACAAAAAACATGAAGAAAAATTTATTTTATCCTCTTTTAATTGTCATTGCCTCTAGTAGCTACGGAATACTATCGACAATTGTCAAAGTAGCTATGCAGCATGGCTTTACAACAGGAGAGGCAGTATCAAGCCAATATATTATTGGCTTTATGCTTGTTGCAACTATTTTTATAGTGACACAAAGACAATTACCAAAGCTTTCTAAAAAGGGACTGCTTATTTTAGTGTGTGCCGGGATATTTACCGGTACTACAGGGATTGTATACGGAGAATCATTAAAGTATCTACCAGCCTCTCTTGCCGTAGTAATGCTCTTCCAATTCACGTGGATAGGCTTATTAATAGATTGCGCACTTCATAAACGCTTACCAAGTAGGACTGAAGTGATTTCAATTATTGTATTATTCGCTGGAACTATTTTAGCTGCTGGTGTACTAAATGTAGATTTAAGTGATATTCCTATTCAAGGCTGGCTGTTAGGCTTTGCTGCTGCCTTTACTTTTGCTTGCTTTATCCAATTTAACTCTCGTCACGTGGAAGGTATTACAACTACATCACGCGTGTTGATTGTTTCCTTTGTCGCTCTTATAGTGATTAGTATTTTCCTAAACCCTGAAGTTCTTTGGAACGGTAAATTATTTGCCGGTGGTTTATGGAAATTTGGACTAGCACTAGGGCTCTTCGGTATTATTTTGCCGATTTATTTATTCTCTATAGCTGTTCCGAAAGTAGGAGGAGCTCTTGCCTCTATTTTAAGCGCTATGGAGTTACCCGTTGCTGTAACTGTTTCAGTTATTGTTTTACATGAACCTTTAACTTCTTTACAAATAGCGGGTATTATTTTGGTTATTCTAGGTATGATGCTACCGACAATACTTTCGCAGCGACGACAAAAGAATAAATCTTTAGAGCCTAATAGTAAGTAAATACTTTAATCTAAATTAGAAAGGGAGATGTATCACATTTTTTGATACATCTCCCTTATTTCTGTATTAACTTTTATAAACCAAGCGCTCTATACACGCACGCCGTAAATTCTGCGCGTGTTAAGTTATCATTTGGTCTAAAATTACCGTTGTCATCGCCTAGTGCAATGTTATGATCTGCTAGAGTAGCAATATATCCACTCGCCCAGTGTGATGGATCGACATCCTTGAATGTACTATTGCCTTCTGGCGTTAAGCCAAATGCAAGCACCAATATTTTTGCCATTTCGGCACGTGTTATAGAAGCGTTTGGTCGAAACGCTCCATTTGAACCGTCCACGATACCCGCTCGTTGTAGTCGTGTAATTTGTTCATAATTCACATGACTTTTAGGGACATCCAAAAAGGATACAGCTTCTCGAATTGATGCTGGTTGTAACGCACGGTCAATCATAAGCACCACGTGTTGACGTTGAATCATATCATTTGGTCGAAAAGTGCCATCTGGGTAACCTATAATAATGCATCGCTTGGCAACTTCTTTAATCATATCTTGTGCCCAGTTATGATCAATATCCTTGAAAGTAATGTCACAGCGCTTACTATCCTTCATCCATCGAGCATATAATGTGAGATCTTCTGTAACGACATCTTTTGCAAAGTCCCATTCTTTTGTGAATTTTTCATTTTTATACCAGCCGATAAATAGGTAGCCTTCCTTCTTCGGATTAGAAGGGGCTTTCACTAAAGCTTTATATGGCACTGTTTGCGACGAAACTTCACTGCCACCATTTGAATCAAAAGTAACAGTATAGTCCTTTGTCCACTTCGCATACAAAGTTATGTCTGCGGTTACTTTATCTTTCGCAAAGTCCCATGCATTATTAAGCTCTTTATCCTTATACCAATCAACGAATTGATAGCCTTCTTTCTCCGGAATAGACGGAGCTTTCACGAGGTCGTTATAGCCAACCGTTTGTGACGGCACTTTACTTCCTCCATTAGAGTCAAAAGTGACTTTATAGTTTGGCGAACCTCCGCCCGATCCTCCACCAGCCCCCCCTCCCGACGTATGATCCTTTGTCCATTTCGCATACAACATAACATTTTTAGTCACTACGTCTTTTGTGAAATCCCATGGTACTGTCAATTCGTTATCTTTGTGCCAGCCGTCGAATGTATAGCCTGCCTTCTTTGGAGCGGCTGGTGCTTTTACTAATTCACTATGTCCTACAGATAGGGATGGGACTTCGCTTCCGCCATTGGCATCAAAAGTAACGATGTAGCTTGCTTTCGACCATTTTGCGTATAGCGTTATATCTTTCTTCACTACATTTTGATCGAAATTCCATGCTTCTACCAGCCCTTTATCTTTATACCACCCCACAAATGTGTACCCTCCTTTTACCGGAGTGGATGGGGCTTTTACTAAATCACCAGGCTCTACTGTTTGAGATGGAACTTCATTTCCGCCATCGGTATCAAACATGACAATGATGGGACTCCACTTAGCGTAAACAGTCATTGGTTTGGATACAGTATTACTCCAATTTATCGTATAATCTTCATCTTCAAACCATCCTAAAAAAGATTTCCCACTCTTAAATTGAAATTTAAAAGGAGTTGTAGCCCATTGGAATTCATGTGCTCCTTGGAAGGTTATAAAATCTAATTGATTATAAGCAAATGCATAGTTTTCTATCGTTTTTACGCTTGCGGGGATCTCTATACTTGTTAATTGATTACTAAAAAATGCTCGCTCTCCTATCGTTGTTACGCCTGAGGATAGTTTTATACTTGTTAATTGATTATAAGCAAATGCACTATTCCCTATGGTCGTCACGCTTGGGGGTAGTTCTATACTTGTTAATTGATTTTCAGAAAATGCACCGATTTCTATCGTTGTCACGCTTGGGGGGATTTTTATACTTGTTAATTGATTATAAGCAAATGCATATGGTTCTATCTTTTTCACCCTTGAGGGGATCTCTATACTTGTTAATTGATTTTTATAAAATGCACTGCTTCCTATCGTTGTCACGCTTGAGGATATTTCTACACTTGTTAATTGATTATAAGCAAATGCACTCTCTCCTATCATTGTCACGCCTGAGGGGATTTCTACACTTGTTAATTGATTATCAGAAAATGCGCGATCTCCTATCGTTGTTACACTTAAGGGGATTTCTACACTTGTTAATTGATTTTGAGCAAATGCACCCTCTCCTATCGTTGTCACGCTTGACGGAATTGATACACTTGTGAAACTTTTATTAGCAAATGCTCTGTATCCTATTTCAATAACTGGTTTACCATTGATTTCACTAGGAATTACGATTTCTGATTTATCGCCTCGATATCCTATAATGGCAACACCATTGCCTACATCATTTGTTAAGTATTCATCTTCATTATCCCCTAAAGTATCTCCCTCATTATTTTTCTCAAAGATGGTACTACTCTCCGCCTCATCATTATTCGGCACAACAATATCTTCACTATCTGCATTTACGGTTTCGTCTTCGTTGTTTGGTAATTCGCTCTCATTTTCATGTTCACTTGGCAATACAATGTCATTCTCGTCATTACTTATCGCATAAACGGATAGACTACCCAATGATAATTGCGAAAACGCCAAAAGCATGATAGCTAATAATATAAAGACTTTTTTCATCTTGTAATCTCCTTTCAACACTTTAAAATAAAAAAATACCCATTAAATGGATACCCCTTATGAAGCAGTTATAAACTTTATTAATATATTAAAATCAATATTTACTTTTTTATATAAGAACGATAAAGCGGCTTAAACCGCTTTAAGCATTTTTGAGGGTCCCAGATTGCAACCGAACTTACCTGCTTGCATGAATACCGTACCTTCTTAAGGAAATTAAAAAAGTGAAACCCTTAACACCGGTTTTACGTGAATATCTAGATTTAACTAACCCCCTTAAAACCCTTTACTCAAAATTAGAAATACATAAATTTAATTTTATAGATGTCCTTATTTTAAAGCGTAGCATGCATTTCATAATCACCAAAATCAACTTTTGTTCACTTTTGAACATATTCTGATAATCTACTCTGAAATGCTTTAAATCTCGCTACTTTAAAGGGTTTTCGACTCTAGATCACTTATACCCCGGTATAAGTGCGTCCGGAATCGGCTTTGTGCCTGCACAAAGAACTCCTTTCCGATTCCGTGACATCCGCCGGAGGCTTTAACTTCTTTCAGCGGGTGTTTGGGCAACCGCTGAAAGAAGTTAAGCACCATTGCTATCTAGTATTTACTTAGCTATGATGAATCTAATTACAATTTTTTAATTATTCTAACATTAATGCCAGGTTTCAAGATTATACTGATAGTATGTAAGTTTTTCACTATTAGGGAGGGGGAAGATTATGCAGAAAAAACGTGTCTTTGGTTTTTTGCTTGTGCTGATGGTCATTGTCTTAGCTGCTTGTAGTAGTGACAAGGCTGCTACAAAAGATAGTGACAAAACGTCCAGTTCTGAAAAGACCGATGTAGCAGCTAAGCCATCTGGAAAGCTTGTTATTTATACAGGGCGCGATGAAGAGATGGTGCAAAAGGTAATCGATCAGTTTAATGAAAAGTATCCGGACATTGAAGTGGAATTTTTAACGATGGGCGCACAGCAAATTTTAGAACGCCTACGTGGTGAAAAAGCAAATCCTCAGGCTGATTTTTGGTGGGGCGGTACGCAATCTGCACTAACTGTCGGCGCCAATGAAGATTTACTTCAAGCTTGGAAGCCTAGCTTTAGCGACTCCATTGATGCGGCTTATAGAGATGCAGATGGTCGGTGGTTTGGTGAAATGTTACTACCAGAAGTCATTATGATTAACAGTGATGTATTAAAGAAAGAAACGGGCCCACAGGATTGGGATGATTTATTAGATCCAAAGTGGAAAGATAAAATTTTAATTCGAGGTGTATTAGCATCTGGGACGATGCGTACTATTTACTCATCTATGATTTTACGTCAAGGCGCAGATTCACCTGAAAAAGGCTACGATTGGTTATTAAAATTAGATGCCAACACGAAGGAATATACACAAGATCCAAATGCACTTTATTTAAAGATGACACGACAAGAAGGCAGCGTCTCTTTATGGAATTTACAAGATATTTTATTAAAGAAATATACGACTGATTATCCGTTCGATTACATTTATCCGAAGAGTGGTGCACCGATTTTAGTTGATGGCGTTGCTGTTGTCAACAATGCCAAAAACTTAGAAAATGCGAAGCTCTTCGTAGAATTCTTATTTGAAAAAGGAATTGTGACTCAACTAGCAAAAGATTACTATCAAATTCCTACTCGCTCAGATATCGATAAAGCAGCAATGCCTGAGTGGTATAAAGAATTAGATTTAAAAACGTTTGATATAGATTGGCAGCTCATGACTGAGAAAGAAGCTGAATGGATGGAGCATTGGGATAACAATATTAAAGGACGCGGGAAAAAGTGACCGATTAATAAGTAATTCAAACATCTACGAATATTGTTCATATCTTTAAGCCTCGAGTATATTTCGCTCGAGGCTTCATGCAACTAATTTTCTAACGAGAAAGGAGCATTTCAGTTGAAAAGTGTCAAAATAGAAAATGTCTCTAAGAAATTCGGTCAAATTCACGGCGTAAAAGATTTAGATCTTCATATTAAAGCTGGTGAATTTTTCACTTTCCTCGGTCCAAGTGGTTGTGGAAAAACGACAACACTAAGGATGATAGCCGGATTTTATTACCCGACGGAGGGGAAAATTCTTTTTGATGATTTTGATGTGACAAGGCTTCAACCTAATAAACGGAACATCGGTATGGTGTTTCAAAATTATGCCCTCTTTCCACATATGACGGTGAACGAAAATATCGCCTTTGGATTACAAGTACGGAAATTCTCGAAGGCGGAGATTAAGCAAAAGGTTGACCGTATTAGAGGGCTTGTCCATTTATCGCAATATGGTAATCGGAAAATTAATGAATTATCTGGCGGGCAGCAGCAACGGGTTGCATTGGCAAGGGCGCTTGTCATAGAGCCTGATATTTTATTATTAGACGAGCCATTGTCAAATTTAGATGCTAAACTACGCGAAGAAACCCGCGTTGAAATAAAACGTATTCAATCTGAGCTCGGTGTTACAACCATCTATGTTACGCATGATCAAATGGAAGCGATGTCCATGTCAGATCGGATAATGGTCATGGAAAATGGGAACGTCAGACAAATCGGTACTCCACAAGAGATTTATAATCGACCTTCAAACCGCTTCGTAGCAGATTTTATTGGTGAGACAAACTTAATCGAGGGGACAATCGATGCTGTTAACGGTAACGATATACACGTAAAAACAGCGAATGGACTTGTTCTCACTGGGCGAAAGCAACAAAGCTCCCCCACTTTAACGCATATGATTGGAGACAAAGTGTTTATTTCTATTCGTCCTGAATCTATTCATCAAGGTACTGGTGAAAACACAATAACGGGTAAAATCACTTTTGTTGAATTTACAGGAATTAGTGTGAACTACATTGTGGAATGTCTAGATTTTTCACTTAAAGTAATGATTATTAATATGAATGGTCAATTCAAAAAAATTGGTGAAGAAATCACTCTAACTATAGCCCAAGATTCACTGTATTTTTTAGGAGAATAGGAGGGTACTAGCATGGAAAAAACACACCACAATCCTTCTGAAGGAAATGCATGGACACGTCTAACTAGCTCGAATTGGTTTGTCTATATTTTAATTGCACCTTTATTTTTAGTGTTGTTTGCCTATGTAGTATACCCGTTCTATCAAACTTTTAAAGAAAGCTTTTCTGGTGCTGACGCGCTATCTACTTATAAAAACTTTTTTAATATAGCTAGCCCAGCAAATTTAGAGGCATTGTGGACCAGTATATATATATCCGTTATCAGTGTTATTTGCTGTGCAATCGTCGGTGTAACCATGGCATTTCTACTGGAACGCTATAATTTCCCAGGCAGACGGATACTTTCTGTTTTAGTATTGGTACCCATGGCTCTTCCGCCACTAGTAGGTGTACTGTCCTTTACATTTTTGTATGGAGAGAGTGGGATTTTCCCACGTGCATTTCAACACCTATTCGGCTTAGAGCAAGTACCCTTTTCATTAAAAGGCATCTGGGGGGTTATCGTAGTACATACATTCACGATGTACACTTACTTCTACTTAACCGCCTCAGCAGCTATAAAAGGTCTTGATCCAGCTTTAGAAGAAGCCGCTACTAGTTTAGGTGCCGGGCGTATTCGGGTATGGACAAAGGTTATTTTGCCCATGTTAACACCTTCGATTGTTGCCTCATCCTTACTCGTCTTTATGATATCTATGGCATCTTACACTGCACCTTTAATGTTCGGTGTCGAACGCACAATGACCATGCAAATCTATTTATCACGTACGAATGGGAATTTAGATATGGCAGCGACACAATCTATGATTTTATCCTTTGTGTCCATTACCTTTTTAATTGTGATGCGCTGGTATCAAAACCGTCGAAATTATCAGAACCTCAGTAAAGGTATTAGTGTGCATCGATCTGAAGTGTCTTCCAAAAGCATGAAAATGATGGCGACTATTGCGTCTTTCATAGGCACATTAATTTTAATTTTGCCGATTTTAGTGCTGATATTAATTTCATTTTCCGTTGATGGTGCATGGAAAACACAAATTCTCCCAACCGACTATACACTGGATCATTATCAAGCACTTTTTACAGATGAACGGACGTGGCGACCAATTTGGAACTCCATTCAAATGGGAATCGTTGCAACACTCGGCAACATCCTTTTCGGTGTTGCCGCAGCCTATGCTATGGTTCGGCTAAATTTTAAAGGTAAAACATTACTCGATATTTTAATCATGGTTCCTTGGGCATTGCCGGGAACGGTTGTAGCTGTCAATTTGATCGCAGCCTTTAGTACAGAAAATATATTCGCCTTTAATCAAGTTCTTGTCGGGACGTTCTGGATCTTGCCGTTAGCTTATTTTATTAGGCATTTACCTCTTGTTTTCCGATCGACATCGGCATCACTTGTTCAATTAGATCAATCTATCGAAGAAGCATCACGGAGTTTAGGTGCAACATGGTGGTATTCATTTAGACGTATTGTACTGCCACTTACCTTTACGGGCATTTTGGCAGGTACGTTACTTGCACTTGTTCAAAGCTTTGGCGAATTCGTAGCGTCTATTCTTATTTACAGTACGTCGACAATCCCATTATCAGTGGCGATATTCCAAAAACTATATTCATTTAAATTTGGAACTGCTTGTGCATATGGTGTCTTACAAATTTGTTTAATTTTAATTGTGCTTATTATTTCTGAGAAGTTATCTAAAGGCAGTGCTGGTTCGGCCATATAACTGCTAATCTAATAGGAGGCAATTCATATGTTTGAAGATTTCCGCAACAAAACCCAGCAAGAAGATGGGATGATCTTCCCTTCTAATATTTATCGTGAAATTGTCTTACAGCCGGCTTATGATGAAGCCAAGAAAAACTTTTTAACATTTATGCTACAAATCAATATTGCACACTTAAAAATGTTAGAAGAACAGGGATTAGTAAAAAAAGAAGAAGCTAAAGAGATTGGTATTGCTCTAAAAAAACTAGACTTGAACTATTTTCGTATAGAGGATTACAGCCCGCGATATGAGGATTTGTTTTTCCGCATCGAAAATAAATTAATAGAGCTTGCTGGCGATGTTGCAGGAAATCTTCACATTGGTAGAAGTCGTAATGATATGGGCATTGCCATCTATCGAATGACTTTAAGGAAAAAATTGTTGTTGCTTATGCAAGAATTACTGACATTACGGGATGATTTAATCGCAGCCGCTGAGGAGCATGTTGATACGATTATGATTGGCTATACACATACGCAGCAGGCACAGCCAACAACCTTTGCACATTATTTGAAGGCTGTCATCGATCAACTTGAACGGGATTTTGAACGTTTACAGCATGTCTATAAAACGGTGAATCGCAGTAGTATGGGCGCAGCGGCCTTAACGACTACAGGCTTCAATATTAATCGAAAGCGTATGCGTGAGTTATTGGCATTCGATGATATTATCGAAAATGCGTGGGATGCTGTTGCCGGTGCAGATTATATCGCAGAAGCAGCGAGTATCGTTCAGCTTGCGGCTCTTAATCTCGGCCGTACATCCCAAGATTTTCTACTATGGGCTACACAAGAATTTAATGCATTTACGTTGGCGAGCCCGTACGTACAAGTTAGCTCGATCATGCCACAAAAGCGCAATCCTGTTTCAATAGAGCATACACGTTCATTGCTATCAGCGGTTGTTGGTGACGCTAGTACAGTATTACAGATGGTACATAATACACCTTTTGGAGATATCGTAGACACTGAGGATGATATGCAACCATATTTATGGCGCGCCATCGACCGTTTAATTGGTATTTACAAACTATTTGGTTCGCTAGTTGTCACGATGGATGTAAACAAGAAAAAGCTAAGAAATCGAGCAAAAAATAGCTTTGCCAATGTCACAGAGCTTGCCGATACGTTAGTGCGCTCTGAAGGGATTTCATTCCGGCAGGCACATAGTATTGTTAGTAAATGTATTAAAGTATTGCTCTCTCACGGTGAGGAATCTCTAGCAAGTCTTACATGGGGTCTTGCCAATACACAATCCAAATTAATTACTGGTGACCCATTAAAAATTTCTGAGGAAGATTTTTACAACACATTAAAACCAGAGACTTTCGTTGGTGTACGTACATTACTTGGTGGTCCTGCGCCCGTAACGATGAAAGCATCTCTTGAACGCTCCAAGGCAAATTCTCAAAACCTTTATGAGTGGATTGGTTTGAAGGAGTCTATGATTGTTGAGGCTGAAAAACTATTAACAGTATTTATAGAGGAATGGAATCAATGATGGGATGGCTACTTATTATTGACGGTGGTGCTACAAAAACGGCATGTGCGCTCGTACATGCCGAGTCTGGTGAGATAAACTATACAACATCAACAAGTGGCTCAAATTATCAAGCAATTGGTGCTGCATCTGCTACAGAAATATTGCAAGCATTATTAGCAAATGTGCAGGACTTTTTGCAAAAGCAAGCTGACTCCACTATTGCTGTCGCTACCTTTGCAATGGCTGGGATTGATTCTCCCAAAGATCATGAAGTCGTATCAGCGATCGTTCATAGCGCAGTATCAGCATTACAACTAAAGATAGATACGCTTATTATAGAAAATGATGCACAAGCCACTTTACTTGGTGTTACTGCTGGACAGGCAGGCGCATTACTCATTGCTGGAACAGGAGCCATTGCGTACGCATTTGATGGTACACAAATAGTACGTGCAGGTGGCTGGGGGCATCGCGCGGGAGATGAAGGCAGTGGCTATTGGTTAGGGCAAGAGGTTATACGCGCCATTTTCCGCATGGAAGATGGGCGTGGTGAGCCGACCTTATTAAAAAATGATGTCTATGATTATTTAAGGATCCAAGATGTTACAGAGCTAGCTTCATGGCTGTTCCATCCATCCTACACGAACGCACAGCTTGCAAAAATGGGGGCATTTTTAGCAGATGCCGTGGCCAAAAAGGATTCATGCGCCATTCAAATATCCATGCGTGCTACCCATGAATTAGTACTCCTTGCATGCGCCGTGTTGAAAAAAGTTGATTATCAGGGCGAAGCATTTAGCCTTTATTGTAATGGTGGTGCTATTAAGCATAATCCATTAATTTTTAAAACTTTTTCACAGGAAATGAAATCGATGTATCCGCAAATTGAAGTTTCTCTATGTCAGCATCAACCTATCCATTATCTTATAGAGCGAACAAAAAGGGCCTATGACAGTTTGTAATGTCATAGGCCTTTCATGTTGTTGAAAACTATTATGTCAATGGAATTAAGGTGTGTATTTAAACAAAGTACTACTCTTCTGCAAAACGAGGGGTTGATTTCCGTTCCGACTGGGCGCTTTCTTGGGGGCGTCCAGTCTCCACTCCAATCAACCACTACACCTAAAATGTACCTTCCGGCATGTCACTCATATCATTTTCGTTGATACGTTAAAGTGACATTTTCTTTAGTTCATTTGTCGTGAAATATAAATAGCTGTCCTTCACAAATAAATCTTTCGTTTCTTCCTTATTTAACATTTGTTCTCCGCTTCCATCCGGACGAATCTTCGTTAAATACGCTCCATGTGAATAATTACTAAAATATAGCCAGCCATCTGCATAAACGAGGTACTGTGCACGCGAATTAGAGACGCGTTTCGATTTACCTGTTTTTAAATCAAGGACATACAATTTATTATCATCAGAAACATTACTATAAAATATTTCTTGCCCTACCCGTGCAGCGAAATCTACATTGTGAAAGTAGTTATACATTGCACTCATGGCTTTCGGGTAGTCTTCTGCAATCCACGTATGGTCTTTGGCCATCGTTCGATCATCTACTAAAAAATATTGATAGCGTATCGCTCCTTTACGATCAGGCACCGGATCATTCCATGTAGTATCGAGGTGGTACCATTGACCATCCAGCTTTACTAAATTCCATGCATGCCCTTCCTGTCCGACATAGCCTACTATATATTTTGTTTCTATACCTAGCTTTTGTAACATCGAATGAGCCAGCAATGCATAGCCCTGACAAACACCACCATGTTCCGCAAGCACTGTATAAGCACTATGTGGACTTGATTTTGTTTGATCCGTATAGGCGGTATTGGCAACGATATAATCATTGACAGCCCTAACCTTCTCTACATCACTTAATGATTTTTTATGGATAGAGGCTACAACCTCTTGAACATTCATTTCAACAAATGCCGACTGCTCTGGTGTCATTAAATAGCTTTGCTCCCCAAAGATTTTGGCCGTTCTTCCTCCATATTCAAAACGAATTGAGTGTTTACTAATATGTCCGTATACATAATCATCTCGTTTAATAGCATTTTCATAGGCTTCTTCTACTAACTGTTCAATTCGTTGTGTATTGCCTTTATATTGAATCTCAAACGTAGGTGAAAAACTACTGTAGTACGCATACATCGCATCAGCCATTTCCTTTGCGTTTGTTACAACTAACTTTGCTTCAGGTTTTTTGACTGCAGGAGCTGTAACGGCTACTCCTTCTTCTGGTTTTTCTTCTATAGGTGTGGCCGTTTCAATGGAGGTACTCTCAGAAAGTTTAGCAGTAACGTCTATGATTTTTTCCTTTGTTGAAAGAAGCATCGTTTCTATCTCATCATTATTTGCCCAAGTTATCACTTGTTGTACAACTGCCTTACCAGCCGTATAAATGGGGTCAATAAAAATAATGATCATTACAATAATGGCTAATTTTTTCCACAAAATCCTCACCTCCAACCGTTTTCCTGTATTCATTATATACAAAAAAAGCACAAAGAACTCATTGGAAGTCCTTTTGTGCTTTCATTTTATCAATAGGTAAGAATATTTGTAGCTTATTTTATTTTAAGCTTCTGTTCTTTGCCATTAATACTATAAACTAAATAATTATCATTAACTCTTAAATTAGTAACTGCTTGCTTTACGAGCACCTCAGTTTTTAATGTATTAAGATTTAATTTTGTTAAGTAACCACCGTTACTGTAATCGCTGAAATATAAAAAGTTATCTGCTCCTGTAATATACAAGGCACGTTTATCTATAACCTTTGTTTTCTTACCACTTGCTAAATCAAGTTTATACAATTTATCTTTATCTGCTGTATTACTAAAATACAGTGTATTTTTAACCTGATATGCAAAATGAACATTTTGCATATAGTTATATTTTGTACTTGTGGCAGCCGGATAATTTGATGCTATCCATTTATGATCTTTCTTTAGCTGCGCATCCGTTACTAAGAAATAATCGTACGAAGAAGCGCCGTAACGATTTGGTATTGGATCATTCCATGTTGTATCTAAATGATACCATTGACCATCAACCTTCACTAAATTCCATGCATGTGCCTCGTTACCATTAACAGTACCAACAACATACTTTACGTCGAATCCAGCTTGTTCCAATAATTTATATGTTGTTAACGCGTAACCCTGACATACAGCTTGTCCTTCCATTAACAATGCATAAGCACTATGGGGACTAGCCTTTGTTTTAGTACCATATGTAGTATTTGACACGATATAATCATTAACCGCTTTTACTTTTTCGAATTCTGTCATTGAAGGCTTAATAAGCGTTTTTAATAGTTGATCAACCTTTTTTTGCACTGCTGCTTCTTGTGTTTGGTTTGTCAAATACTTCACTTTAAATGTCACATTGCCTGTTGAGTCTGCAGAAATAGTGGTACTTTCCATATGACCACCCGCATAGACTGCTTGTTCCTGTGCTTTTTCAAAGGACTCCATAAATTTCTTTTTGAAATCTGTCATTGGTCCACTATATGTAATTTTAATTTCGGGAGCGAAATTATTTAATTGCTTTACGATTTCTGTTGTGAATTGATCCCAAGTTGTTACTTTAGTATTAGCTACTACATGATAAGCAATCCCTGGGGAAGTATTTACTGAACGAGCATCTGCATTTTGAGCATAGGCTGCTGTTGGACTTAACATCAGTAATGCTGCTCCACCTATCAACCATTTCTTCACAATAAATCACCTTCCCATTTGTTATATTCTTGTAATTAGAATAACAGAGAAAGTAACTACCAATCTATCGGACAAGTTCACTAACTATGACTTTTAACTTTACAATCAATAAATATCACATAGGTATAAACTCCTTTAAATAAAAAATAAGGATCGAATTCAACTATATTTTTGTACAAAAATAAAAACTCACCTGTTTTTAGTGAGTTTTCTAAGCCCTTTTCTATCGAGCGGGCTTCTCTTTATGTTAACGACTTTTTACTACTAAATTAACTGCCTCTTGAATAACTTCATTCATTTTCTCGCCATCACCTTCAGCATTTTGTACACATTCTAAAAGATTCGTACTAACAATGACACCAACTGTGCGATCTACTGCTGAACGTACAGCCGATAATTGAGTAATGACTGCCTTACAGTCCTTTTCTTCTTCCATCATTTTTAAAATTCCACGTAGCTGGCCTTCCATGCGTTTTACACGATTTTTCACTTGATCTGAATATTCCATCATCATTGCTCCTTCTTTCTATACTCGCTACGTTCTTGAGTAATTATTATTCTTTATCCTAATATAAAAATCAAATATGCCTCGGCATATTTGCGTCCGGAATCGGCTTTGGGCCAACACGAAGTTAAATCTGTAGCTATTTTTTCCTTGGTTTTAAATAATTCATAAGCATTTTAGCAATAATTGACCGTGCATTTGTTATTTCATCATACTGTATCACTGTATTTTTCTTTATTCGTAACTGACCTATCTCTACCTCAAAAATTGGACACTTTCTTTTAAGTGCAGCGACTAGCATATTTGTGTCGTAGTCATATCGTTCACCTTTTACTTTCATCAGCCACGGCAGTTCCTTTATAGAAATAAACCGTAAACCTGTTTGTGTATCCACTAATTTTCTATGATAAAGGATTTCAAAAAACAAACTTGTTGTACGATTACCCCAATATGATAAAAACGTGCTGTCCGTAGAATGAAAGTTACGTACCCCTAACACAATTCCTTCAGAAAATACCTTTGTCATCGTTAAAACGAGCTTTACATCTTGTAAAGTATGTTGGCCATGAGCACCAACTGTAATGACACCTTGAAACACGCTTCTTTGCGACCTTACATAGGCAAAGGCTGTTTTTAGCGCGCCTCCCTTACCAATATTGTGGTCATGCTCTAGTACTCGACAGCAATCAATTTTGTTTAACTCATCAAATACACTTGCATATTTTTGATCGCTGCCATCATTGACAATAATAATTTGGCTAATGGTGGTGGCTAATAATTGATGGACATAGGTTATAAGTGACTGTTGTGGATTATAGGCTGGTATTATTGCTGCTATATTTTTCATCATTTCTATCCCCCGGATAACATGAAACTTTGGCAGATACACTTTTAGTAATTGCTACTTCGAATTTCTACAAATCTCCTTATACCACATAGTATCACGTAACGAGGACAATTCAACAATAACGGTATTTTCCCGATATATGAAAAAAGGAACTTTTATGATTCATCACTAAAAGTTAGGAATGGCATTGGTCAAAACATATGCCATATATAAGTTAATTGTTGGCGTGGAGACTGAGCGACTCCTTGGGGATCAGCAATAGAGGACGCAAGTGAAGCGGTTCATCGGACGCCCCCATGAAACTTTGCTCTGTGCGAAAGCGTAGCGTCAACAACAATTGTTTTATCTGTGCGACAGCGTAGCGTCAACAACAAAGAGCCCAGTCGGAACGGAAATCAACCCCACGTTATGGTTATGAGCCATTTTTATGAAAGAGGTGAGTTCTATCGTCATACAATATGAAATTCTCCAAGATCAATGTAAGAAATTAAAAGCATTATCCTTCATTAAATTGGCTAAAAATTTACAGGATGCTAGCTCGCTTGCCATGTCAAAGCCAGCTCTATCTCTACAAAAATCACTCCTTGTACTGGAGGAAATTTTATATGAGCTTTATAAACTAGAAATGCATTCAGAACCAAAGCTAAAAAACATTCGATCATTACTCAATAATCGTAGCTTTGTTGCAAAAATTCATCCTCGACGCATTTATTTACTAATGAATCTTGTAAACAAAATGGCATCTAGTAATAGTAGTGAAATTGTGGAAGCAAAGGTCGCAAAAATTGTTCTTGATTATATAAGTGATATTGTAGAATGGTTTATTAAACACTATGACCGTAGCTTAAAGGCAAAAATGATTCGTGTAGCCCCTAGTTTTGAAGATATAACGTCAGTTTTTGATATAAATATGCTTCTTCAAGATAACCAATCAACCGAGGCCTATAAGAGTGCCGCAAACTGGTTTGAGCTTGCAGCAAAACAAGGGAATGCAAGTGCTCAATATAATTTAGGTGCTCTTTATAATCAAGGCCGTGGTGTTAAGAAAGATTATGCAGTTGCAAAAATGTGGTATGAACGCGCCGCTGCTCAAAATGATGCAAATGCACTTTATAGCTTAGGCGTGCTCTATCATTTAGGTCATGGTGTTGTACAAGACTATGCACAAGCCACTCGCTATTATAAAGCTGCTGCGGATTTAGAAAACGCAGATGCACAGTACAATCTGGGAGTTCTATACAACCAAGGACTTGGTATGCCACAAAACTTTGAGGAGGCAGCAAAATGGTACATGCTAGCAGCCAATCAAGGGAATACAAGTGCTCAAAATAACCTTGGATTCCTTTATCACAACGGAACTGGCGTCGAGCAAAGCTATGAGGAAGCTATAGCCTATTTTGAAATGGCCGCATTAGCTGGTGATGCAAGTTCTCAGTATAATCTTGGCTATATGTACCTTAAAGGTCGTGGCATCTCACAAAACTTTGAAGAGGCTGCGCAATGGTTCCATTTAGCTGCACTTCAAGACCATACAAATGCAGAATTTCAATTGGCAATGTTATATAACACTGGCCAAGGTATTCCTCAGAATCGTATAGAGGCTATAAAATGGTTTAAGCTCGCAGCACATAAAGGACACTTAAACGCTCAATACTGTCTCGGTGTACTCTATGTCAAAGAAAACGATATACCTTTAGCTGAAAAATGGTTACAATTAGCCACTAACACTGGACATATAAGTGCAGGATTTGAGCTTGGACGTATTTATGTATATCAACTTCAACAACCAGAGAAAGCACTCCCTTACTTCAAAGCGGCCGCTGAAAAGGGTTATGCTGACGCTCAGTACGAGCTCGGATTATTATATGAAGCTGACTTGAATTATCATGAAGCAGTAAAATGGTGGAGAGCCGCTACGGATCAGTCCCATATTCAGGCTGAATATCAATTAGGGTTATTATATGAGCACGGATTGGGGATTGAGCAGGACTTAGAAGAGGCACGACGCTGCTATCGACTAGCAGCCATCCAAGGGCATTCAAGTGCTCAATATCAGCTTGGTAATTTATTTGATAAAGGAAAAGGTGTCAAACAGGATTATACAGAGGCAGCAAAATGGATTGAACAAGCTGCCGCTAAGGGTCACGCCAAAGCACAGTATCAATTAGCTCAAATGCACAGTCATGGACAAGGGGTACCGAAGGATTTTGCGAAAGCAGCCCAACTGTATCGACTGGCTGCCAATCAAGGGCATCAAAAGGCACAATTCCAGCTTGGTATGCTTTATAAAAAAGGGCATGGTGTTGCACAGGATTATACCGAGGCAACAAAATGGCTTAAGAAGTCTCTTGAAAATATAAAGTAAAGGGATTATAAGTATAACATGGAGTTAGGCGATTTCTTTGAGGCGCCCGATGAGCCGCTTAGGGCAACAGATGTTTTTTGTGCGAAAGCGTAGTGTAACGTAGCGGCAGCAACAAGATGTTTTTTGCGCGAAAGCGAAGCGTCAGCGGCAGGATGTTGGTCAAGAAGGCGTTATCACAGGACGTGATGGTTTGTTCCCCTATGAGCTCGCTCCAATCAACCTATCCACATGACATACGTTTTAACAGAATGTCATCCAACTTTTAGTTTTATCGGAACATTTTCAGGAATTATCGCCCAACTTTTAATTTTTATCACCCACCTTCTGAATTTTATCGACATTCACCTTCCAAAGAGTAAAAAAAGATTCGCACACAAAACTGTGTGTGAATCTTTTTACTTTATTCTGTCGCTAAGTCTCCACTCCAATCAACTTATATATTTCATATGTTTTAACAAATGTCATATCCAACTTTTGATAACGAGCCAAACAAAACTGTTCTTCATAAAAAATACCGTGTCACCTCTTATTAAAGACAGTGACACGGTATGTTGATTAGTTTTTCATTTCTTCTTTTTGATTCACCATAAATGTTACAACGATGAATAAAGCAAAGCTAATTAATAGTGTTGTTCCACCTACTATAAAGAAAATCATTGTAAACGTTCTGCTAAAATTAAATGGATTCAAATTGTAGAACCACATTCCTAGTGTTAAGCCAAAAACACCGAGAATTGCAGTCCAACCATGAGCTGTTACTAATTTTTGTGATTTCACTTTAAAGGCACGATAGAAAATCCCCCATGCAAACATACTTAACCAACCTACGAGCAAAATATGTGCATGTATCGGTCTATATTCATAACTACCTGAGCCAGACATATGTGAGCCTAGATACGTTCCCAATAAGGCAAAAATCGCAGCAAGACGAATAAGGCGCATACTCCATTTTTGTTCCATACGATAACCCCTCCTAAGCTTTTTCAACTTAGTCAGCAGTTTATCTCGTGAACATGAACTTTACATGAACTCCTCATTACAATTTTGGTAAGTGAACACGTACCTTTGTGCCGGAATTCATAACACTTTCTATATGAACCGTTCCTCCATGTAACTCAGCAATTTGCTTCACGATGGCTAGTCCAAGACCAGTGCCTTGCTTTGTTCTGGACGCATCTACTCGATAAAAACGATCGAATACCTTTTGTAGTTGTTCAGCAGTCATTCCTATTCCACTGTCCTCAATGAGCACTTCAACTGAGGTTGAGGATTCTTGCACGTGAATATGAATTTCTCCACCTTCGACATTATATTTAATGGCGTTCGTCAATAAGTTATCCCAAACATTTTGTAATAGCCCAGCATCACCATCGTATGTTACTAGTTCAAGCTGATACGATAATTGTACATTTGCGTCCTCGAGCTGCCAGCGGTATTTTCTTACGATTTCCTTTAATTGCTCATCTAAACGATAAGGTTCACGCTTTAACAACCTAGTAGATTGATCGAGTGACGTTAGTAAAAGTAATTGCTTTGTTAATATCGACATACGCTTCGTTTCTAGCTCAATAATCGTTGTATATTCCTGCCTTTCCTTGTCGCTTAGCAAGGGATTCTTTAGTAAATCTACATAGCCTTGAATATTCAACAATGGCGACTGAAAATCATGGGACACATTACTAATAAACTCTTTACGTATTCGATCATTTTCCTGTAATTTTTCTGTCATGACATTAAAGCTATCTGCTAATTGTCCAATCTCATCAGCTCGATCTATATCCAGTAGCGTATCGAATTTTTCATGTGCAAGCTGATGCGTTGCCTCTGTTAGTTGTGTAATAGGGCGAATTAATGCCTTAGCAAAAAGTAGCATTGCCAATAGACTAAGTACTGTCATTGCTAGCATAAGTCCACCAAGTATCGTATGCACCTCAGAAAACAACAAGCGAATATCAGGTCTAATGAACAATGCATACTGCTCATCTTCATAAGTAAATGGCACACCTATCGTATTAATTAACTCATTCGCAAAAAAGCCTGTCACAAAAGTCTCTTTAGGAAAATCACGCATACCATGATAAATTTCTCCGTTTAAAACTTGCTTGACCGTTTTGGATGGCACTATTTTATCACGATACTCACCGCCGAAGAAATGTCCTTCGTCACCAGTCGTTACATAAATTTGATACCCTATTCCCCCAAGGGTTGTTAAATAATTATCTAAATCGTTAGGCTTTGACGACTCAATATATTTCGCAATATCCTGCGCAATTTTCACATTTTTAGCATCGTTTTTTTCCTTCACAACTTGATGATAATAAGTATTTGTCGCTAAAAAACCGATACACAAGCTACCAATCATAACGAGCATTGTCGTGACAACAAATTTACTATATAACGTTTTCATCATGCACTAACCTCAAGCTTATAGCCTACACCGCGCACCGTTGTAATCTCAACACCTGTTTCATAACGATGCAGACGCTCACGAATCCGCTTCACATGCGTATTTAAAGTCTGCTCATCTCCATCATAGTCATAGCCCCACACTTGCTCCATAATAAAACTTCGTGTGAACACCTGATTTGGGCGAGAAGCTAGTAATGCCAATAGTTCAAATTCCTTTAATGGCAGAACAAGCGTGTCTTCCCCAATGACAACCTCAAAGCTTCGACGATCAATAACTAGTCTACCCACTTGGATGGTTACCTGATTTTTCTTATCTAATCTACGCAATATCGCGGCTATGCGAAACAACAATTCTTTAGGTTCAAAAGGCTTCACAACATAGTCGTCTGAGCCTGCCAAAAATCCTCGTTCCTTGTCCTCAAGCTCGCCTTTTGCTGTTAATAACAGTACAGGAATATCGTAGTCCTGGCTCAATGTCTCGGTTAATGTAAAACCATCCATTCCTGGCATCATGACATCTACAACTGCCAAATCAGGCAAGTTTCCCACAAGTAATTTAAGGGCCTGTTGTCCGTTTTCCGCCTGTACCACCTGATAGCCCTCTCTTGTCAGATAAATATTCACTAGCTGTAAAATATGTACATCATCATCTACAACGAGAATTTTCATTCAAGCTTACCTCCAACCAACTTGTTTCCGAAACACTATTTTAACTTCTTTCAGCGTGTGTCACGAAATCGGCTTTGTGAATGCACAAAGCCGATTCCGGACGCAATTATGCCAAGGCATACTTGATTAACAACTTTCATTTATATTACAACGAAAAGAAAGAAATCAACAGCAATATAAGTAACGGCAAACCAATTACGATATAGCCTCGTGGATTTGCAAAATTCATCGTCCAACCGACCCCAAAGCGTTTCTCGACAAAAACGGAGGGATCTTGACGATTCATATAAATTAATCCACCCTTCCAATAGCGATCCTCATCAACATCCATTACTTCCGAAACGACATTATCTCCATAAGTCACCCTCAGCTTGCGTTTTTTCCATGCGTAAACAAGGACTGAGCCAAAAACGAGGAATAAAAATAAAATAAATACCGGTAATAGCCTATTTCCTGTAGTCATTGAAGGATAGATATTGCTTAGCTGTAATACTGTAAATAATATTGTAAGGGCATAGCTTAATAACATAATGCTCCAGCTCATATACTTTCGACTTTTTAGCTGATCTTCTAAGGATTCTTCCTTACGATTAACAGCCAACTTGATTGCTGAACGCTTTATAGAATCTACAATTCCCCACATCATACATTGCATCATCAGCATAACAAGCGGCAATGAAACCGCAGTAAAATATGTTTTGCTTCTCCAAGAATCCGCTTCACCGCTAGGTCCCCAGTGTACAGCAATGTGATCGGGTATTTGGTCATAATGGCGGACTGTAAAGATAATTAGAAACACCGTAACACCAAAAGGGATTACATAAAATGGCCACGGAAGCATTTCATCACGACTACGAGCCGTTAAGTCAACTGCACGCACTTGTTTTATATTTAAGCCCCATTGCTCTTCCCTTTTAAGTTTTAAAACTTTTTGATGGTTTATCCAATATAATGTCATACTGACTGCAAGCATTGTAAATAAGCATCCTAGCAGTAAAATACTTTGCATGAACTCAGATTGTACAAAGTAATAATAGCTAACAATCATCATCAGTAATAACATGACACCAGATATTCCGACGATTTGAGCATAATGCTTTTTCATATTACGTAATGCGGGATGTTTTACATTTTGTTCAGGTACAGTAACACCAAAAATGATTGTCTCACGTACTATATATGGAACAAATAATTGTAGAGCTAATGTTAAGAGGTAGACGGTTAAAAAAACGAATAGTAACATGTGCTACACCCCTTCTACAGGTATTTGCAAATCAGAAAATACCTTTTTTATCATGTGCTCAATTTGCTCAACTGTTGCGCCAAGCACCATTCCTTCTACCACAACAGGCTTTAAGTTTTTTTCAATTTGTTGTAATTGTTCAGGTGTTAACGCCCGCTCCTCTGTTGAACGAACAATAGCACCTGATTTAGCTCTAATTGTAATGATGCCTTTCTCCTCTAACTCATGATAGCTTTTATTAACCGTGTGCATATTGACACCCAGATCAGCCGCTAAATTACGTACAGATGGCAGGGTATCTCCTGGCTTCATTTCCCCTCTTGCAACGCCTTCCATAATTTGTCGTGTTACCTGTTCATAAATTGGTACATCAGATTGTGGCTCTATTTGAATAAACATTCATATCATCTCCATAATTGTTATATAGATAATATAACAAATAATCATTTTTTGTGCATAAAGAAAGGGAATTGCAATTATAAAGAGTTCTTAACAGTTTCTATAAACTTTTGCACAAGTTTAGAAATTGGAACACTTGGTGGCTATAGTAGTATTTGGATTGGATGGCGCGTGCCCTTCCTAACGAGGGTAAAGTTTACACACTTGAAATTGATCCCGAGTATGCCTCAGTAGCTAAAGAAAATATTAAAAGAGCTAGCTGTGAACATAAAGTTGAAATTATAGTTGGAAAGGCATTAGATACATTGCCTATTTTGAAAAAAGCAGGACCATTGTTCGATTTAATTTTTATTGATGCAGATAAGCCCAATAATCCACACTATTTGAAATGGGCATTAGAATTGGCTAAATCAGGAGCAATAATCATCGCTGATAATGTAGTGCGTGATGGTGCTGTAATTGATGAAAAAAGTGAAGATGAAAGGGTACAAGGTGTGCGACAGTTTATGGATTTATTGCAAGAAGAATCTCGAATTGAATCTACAGCTATCCAAACAGTTGGCAATAAAGGCTATGATGGTTTTGTACTCGCCGTAGTTAAATAATTGAAAAAGGAGATGTCTCATGATTAATTCGAGACATCTCCTTTCAACAATAGCTATTTCGTAACTATTGCTAATTTTTCTTTCAAACATACAGCAGCTTGTTCGATATCAACTGTACATCCTATTTCATTTAATGTTTCTCCTATTAATCGGTCCAGGAACCTATAGTATTTCGTTATTTCGCATGTTTGCTCCCCCTTACAATGTTTTTGGAAAATAAAAAAATGCCTTACAAGCCCCCATCTAAGCTCGTAAGACATCCTTCACCCCATTTAAATCTCTTTTTATTAATAGACCCCTTTTTGTAACCGTGTTCATTTTTCAGTAAGGAACGGGGGAACAGACCCCGCTCGTTACATTAGTGGAATAAGGTGGACTCCATTCGAGTTTAGTCCACAACAATTTAGGAAAGTTTGGATATGTTCGTTTAGTAGACTCGTATCTCAAAGCAAGTTAAGCTAATTTTTCGTAACCTGGAAGCGTCAAGAATTCCGCAAATTCGTCTTGTTCAATTAAAGATTTAAACAGCTCAGCAGCTTCTTCATAGCGGCCACTGTTATAGGCTTGTTCCCCAACAGCCTCTTTAATTTTCACAAGCTCTTCCTCCAAGATTGCTAGGACAAAGGCCAATGTAATACCACGACCATCATCCAAGATACCTTTTGGATGACGAATCCATTGCCATACTTGTGTACGAGAGATTTCTGCAGTTGCAGCATCCTCCATTAGGTTATTAATCGGCGCAGCTCCGTTGCCTCGTAGCCAAGAAGCAATGTACTGAACGCCTACACTACAGTTAATACGAAGACCTTCAAGTGTAATTGTACCTTCTGGAACAGCTACTAGATCTTCTGCTGTAACATTTACATCCTCACGCTTTTTATGGATTTGGTTTGGTGTCGTCATAATCGCATCAAACTGTTCCATCGCCGTTGCAACCATACCTGGGTGCGCTACCCAAGTTCCATCATGGCCATCTGTCGCCTCACGACATTTATCTTCTGCAACCTTTGCAAACGCTACAGCATTCGCGTCGTCATCCCCTTTAACAGGGATTTGTGCTGCCATACCGCCCATCGCAGGTGCATTACGTTTATGACATGTTTGAATACATAAAGACGTATATGCCTTCATGAATGGTACAGTCATTGTTACTTGCCCACGGTCCGGTAAAATTACATCAGGTTGATTGCGCAGACGTTTAATATAGCTGAAAATGTAATCCCAGCGTCCACAATTCAGACCAGCTGAATGTTCACGTAGTTCATATAAAATTTCATCCATTTCAAATGCTGCTAAAATTGTTTCGATTAATACAGTAGCCTTAATCGTGCCTTGTGGAATTCCGATATAATCTTGTGCAAACACAAAGACATCATTCCATAAGCGAGCCTCTAAATGGCTTTCAAGCTTCGGCAGGTAGAAATAAGGTCCCGTACCTTGTGCCAATGCATTTTTAGCATTGTGGAATAAATACAGACCGAAATCAAAGAAACTACCAGAGATCGGTTCGCCATCTACTAGTACATGCTTTTCAAGTAAATGAAGGCCACGTGGGCGAACTAATAACACAGCTGTGTTTTCGCTTAACTTATACGTCTTACCATTAGATGCTTGTGTAAATTCAATTGTCTTATTAATTGCATCACGCATATTCACTTGGCCGCCAATCATGTTTTCCCATGTCGGAGCAGATGCATCCTCAAAGCAAGCCATAAACATTTTTGCACCAGAGTTTAAAGCATTAATAACCATTTTGCGGTCAACAGGTCCTGTAATTTCTACACGACGGTCTTGCAAATCTGCTGGAAGTGGTGCAATTGTCCAATCTCCCTCACGGATGTGCTTTGTTTCTGGTAAGAAGTCGAGTTTCTCACCTGCATCAAGACGCTTTTGACGTTCTTGGCGAGCCTCTAATAGCTCTTTTCGACGAGCATCAAATTTTTCGTGCAGGGCAAGAACAAACTCAAGGGCTTCTGGTGTTAAAACTTCTTTTGTTTGCTCGTTTTGTTCCCCAACAATTTTAAGCTTACCTGTTGTTGCTTGTTCCATCAGTTATTTCCCCCACCTTTGTAATTTTAAGTAGTCATCCCCCGCTTTAGGAGGAGCGGAGGAGACTAATCTATGATTATGAATTTAGGAATACACGTACTTTATGAAACTTATACGAATTGTTCTGTTTCTGTGGAACCAGCCATTGCTGTTGTAGAAGAAGTACCACCAGAAATAACTTGAGATACATCATCAAAGTATCCAGTACCTACTTCACGTTGATGGCGTGTAGCTGTGTAGCCTTTTGATTCTGATGCAAACTCAGCTTGTTGTAGTTTAGAGTATGCAGCCATACCATTATCTTTATAATCATGCGCAAGCTCAAACATAGAGTGGTTTAATGCATGGAAACCAGCTAATGTTACGAATTGGAATTTGTATCCTAGTTTACCTAACTCGCATTGATATTCTGCGATTTCTTCTTCTGATAGATTTGCTTTCCAGTTGAAAGAAGGTGAGCAGTTGTATGCTAGCAATTTACCAGGGAATTTAGCATGAATAGCTGCCGCAAATTCACGAGCTTCCTCAAGAGATGGTTTAGAAGTTTCACACCAAATTAAATCTGCATATGGCGCGTAAGCTAAACCGCGAGCAATGGCTTGTTTGATACCTGGTTTTGTTCGGAAGAAGCCTTCCGGAGTACGTTCACCAGTAATAAACTCAGCATCACGTGGATCGATATCAGATGTTACCATATCAGCAGCATCAGCATCTGTACGAGCGATTAAAATTGTCTCAACACCCATTACATCTGTTGCAAGACGAGCAGCAACTAAGTTACGAACTGCATTTTGTGTTGGAAGTAAAACTTTACCGCCTAAGTGACCACACTTTTTCTCGGAAGCTAATTGGTCTTCTAAGTGAACACCAGCAGCCCCTGCTTCGATCATACCTTTTACAAGCTCAAATACATTTAGAGGACCACCGAAGCCAGCCTCAGCATCTGCCACGATTGGAGCGAACCAATCAAATTGATCTACACGTCCTTCCGCATGATCGATTTGATCTGCACGTTGTAAAGCTTGGTTAATACGCTTAACTACTGCTGGTACAGAGTTTGCTGGATATAAGGATTGGTCAGGGTACATTTGACCAGAAAGGTTAGCATCAGCAGCTACTTGCCAGCCTGATAAGTAGATTGCTTTTAAGCCTGCTTTCACTTGTTGTACAGCTTGATTACCAGTTAATGCACCTAATGCATTAATGAACGGTTCTTCGTTTAAAGAGTTCCAAAGTCGAGCCGCACCTTTACTTGCTAAAGTTTGTTCAAGTACAACTGAGCCCTGTAACTTAACAACCTCTTCAGCTGAATATGCGCGTTCAATACCTGCCCAACGAGGGTTCTCAGCCCATTGTTTTTCTAATGCTTGGATTTTTTCTTGACGTGTTGACATATTGAAATTCCACCTTCCCCTTTGTATACAATATACTCTGTTAAAAAACTTTTAATCTGCTGTTCCATAACAGGTTTATTTGTTGTAAATTAATATATAACAGAACATCTGAATTTTCATTATTTTTAGATAAAATACCAAATTTTAATGATAAAACTGCTTTTTTGGGCGACGAAATTTGGTAAACTGTTTACAAACAAGGGGGATATTCACAATGAATAATGAGTTTAATTCTTTGCCAAAAGATATTTCACAACAGTTTATTTCAATGTTAAAGGACTGGGTTCCAGTCAATTCATCCATTGCAATTGCCGCTGAAAACTCCTATATTTATTTTCATTCTGGACATCAAAACATTAACTTAGAAGTTGGCCAACAAGTACAATCTGGCAGCATTGCTGAGCAAGTACTACGTACAAGGAAACGAACAGACGCAGTTTTAGATAATTCCTTATTTGAAACACCCTATTACGGGATAGGTTATCCTATAAACATTTTAGATGTGCCAGCAGCACTTGTTGTAGTATTGCCTTCAACCTTTACCGAAAGGAAATTAGAGCCCTTTCAATTTTTAACTGGAAAGCAAGAAGAGGAATGGAATCCTGTTGCAATTGAAAAAATCTCTCATATTGAAAGCCTGCAGAAAAAAACGTGGTTTTTTGTGGAGGGGGAACAATTTAAAACAAGTATTACACTGAAAGAACTTCAAATGCGTTTACCTTCATCTTTTATTCGCATTCATAGATCTTATATTGTTAATATTCATTTCATAAAAAAAATGGCTCGTGATCTTACTTCCAATTTTATTGTCACTCTAAAGGATGGAAGTGAACTACCCGTTAGCCAATCTTATTTAAATAATCTTCGAAACGCTCTTGAATTTTAGATTTTACCTTGGCGTAATTGATATTATTGTTACTATCGCTTCGCTTTCGCACAGAAAACATTTGTTGCTGTCGCTTCGCTTTCGCACAGAAAACATTTGCTGAATGAAGATAAAAGGCTGTCCTATACAAAGGTTGTATAATAAAGCCAAAAAAATAAAAAAAACAGAGA